>DASQNL010000738.1:0-22481 GCA_035644995.1 Pyrinomonadaceae bacterium
GCCGGATGCGCGTCGACGAGGCCATGGAGTACCTCTTGCAGGAAGAGGAGGAGCGGCTCATCGACATGGACACGGTGGCGCGCGCCGCGCTCGAACGCGTCGAATCGGCCGGCATCATCTTTCTCGACGAGATCGATAAGATCGCCGGGCGCGAGTCCGGCGGGGGCGGCCCCGACGTGTCGCGCGAAGGCGTGCAGCGCGACATCCTCCCCATTGTCGAGGGCACGACCGTCAACACGCGCTACGGCATGGTGCGCACAGACCACATTCTCTTTATCGCCGCCGGCGCGTTCCACGTCTCGAAGCCCTCGGACTTGATCCCGGAGCTACAGGGCAGATTCCCCATCCGCGTCGAACTCGAATCGCTGACCATCGAGGACTTCAAGCGGATTCTCACCGAACCGAAAAACTCACTCGTCAAACAGTATCGCGCGCTGCTCGAAACCGAGGGGATCGATCTGGAGTTTACGGACGACGCCATCGACTCCATCGCGCAATTCGCCGGGCGCGTCAACGAGCAGACGGAAAACATCGGCGCGCGTCGCCTGCACACGATCATGGAGAAGGTCTTGGACGAGATCAGTTTCGCCGGCCCCGACCTCGAACCGAAGCGTCAATTGATCGATGCCGTCTACGTCTCCAACACGCTTCAGGCCATCGTCAAGGATCAAGACCTCAGTCGCTACATCTTGTGAGCCGCGCGAAGCATCCACGCATGAAATTTTCACGCCATCAATTTATCTGCCGGGGCTTCCTGCCGCTCACCCTCGCACTCATCCTCGGCCTGTCGGCCGCTTGCGGCAAACGCCGCCCGCCGCTGCCGCCCACGGAGAACGTCCCGCAGCGCACCGAGTTGCTCTCCGGCGTGCAACGCGGCAATCAGGTGATCCTCAGTTGGCCTGCGCCGCGCCGCAACGCCTCCACCGGCAGCGTGCAGAGCATCCGCCGCATAGACATCTATCGCGTCGCCGAGAGCACGGATGATCCGCTGCCGCTGACGGAAGAGGAATTCGCCTCGCGCGCCACCCTCATCGGCTCCGTCCCTTTCGCTTCCATCGGGGGCGCCACGGAAGATTTGACTTACGTGGATACGCTCACGCTGAACGAGCCGGTGCGGCTGCGTTACGCGCTGCGCTACGTCAACGCCACCGGCCAGCGCGCCTCTTTCTCCAACTTCCTGCTCATCGAACCGGCGACGCGCGTGAGCCAGCCGCCGACGCTCCTCGGCGTCACGAACGAGAGCGAGAACGTCGTCAAAATTCGCTGGCAGACGCCGCCCGCCAACGTGGACAACTCCACGCCCGTCAACCTGCTCGGCTACAACATCTACCGCACGGATCGTTCGCAAAACGAACCGGCGCAGACGCCGCTCAACAGCCAAGTACTGACCGCGACGGAGTTCAACGATCAGACCTTCAAGTTCGGCGAGGAGTATGTCTATCTCGTGCGCGCCGTCTCGCTCGGCACGGGCGGGGCGCAGGTCGAGAGCCTCAATTCAAACGCGCTCGGCATCGTCGCGCGCGACACGTTCCCCCCTTCCGCCCCGGCCTCCATCTCCATCGCCACCGCGCCGCGCCGCCTCTCCCTCTTCTTCCCCGCCAACCCCGAACGCGACGTGGCCGGCTACAACCTCTATCGCTCGACCGACGCGAACGCGCCGAAAAACGCTTGGACGAAACTCAACCGCGGTCTGCTCGAACGCACGACTTATCAGGACGACGCGGTCGAATCCGGCGTCAAATATTTTTACTACCTGACGGCTGTGGATGCGGCGGGCAACACGAGCCAGCCGTCCGAAGTCGTCTCCGAAACGGTGCCCTGACATGAGCCAAATTATCTGCCGCTTTTTATCTGTCGAGACGGGCGAAGCGAGCTACGGCTTGATCGCCGATGGCATGGTCTATCCCGTCGCACCCGCACAAATCTTCGACGCCGCGCCCGCCCCCCTCTCGTCTGTCAAAGGGCTTGCGCTCGCGGAGGTGAAACTGCTCGCCCCCGTCGCCCCGACCAAGATCGTCTGCGTCGGGCGCAACTACAGAGACCACGCCGCCGAACTCGGCAACCCCATGCCCGACGAGCCGCTGCTCTTTCTCAAACCGCCCTCGGCCGTGGTCGGACACATGGACGCCATCGAACTCCCCGCCGTCTCCACGCGGGTCGAGCACGAGGGCGAACTCGGAGTGGTGATCGGACGGCGCGCGCGTCTCCTCGGCGACCACGAAAACCCGCTCGACTACGTGCTCGGCTACACCTGCGTCAACGATGTCACCGCGCGCGACCTGCAACGCCGTGACGTGCAGTTCACCCGCGCCAAATCTTTCGACACCTTCTGCCCCGTCGGCCCCTACATCGTGACCGGCATCGACCCTTTCGACTTGCAGGTGGAGACGCGCGTCAACGGCGAGACGCGGCAGCGCGGCCGCACCGCCGCGATGGCCTTCCCCGTCGCCTATCTCATCCGTTACATCTCGCACGTCATGACGCTGGAAGCGGGCGACGTGATCTCGACGGGCACGCCCGCGGGCGTCGCGCCGCTCCTGGACGGCGACGTGTGCGAGATCGAAGTCGAGCACGTCGGCACGCTCCGCAATACCGTGCGCGCGGGAGGCCGGTGAACAGGCGTCACGGCATGGAGGTTGAACGTTCGGAAATCGCCGCGCCCGCGCCGGGCCAGGTCGTCCGGGTGCGGGCGCGAAAGTTCGACGGCCGGCTTCATCGCGAGTGGCAGGCACGGCTCGTGTCGCAAGCGGGTTCGCTCATCTGCGTCGAGGGAATTTTCGAGGATGAAATCCGGCACCCGCAGCTCGGCGTCATCGCGCCCGGCACGCTCAGCGTCGAATATTATTGGACGGATCGCTGGTACAGCGTCTTTCGCTTCCATGAGCCGTCGGGCGAACTACGCAACTACTATTGCAACATCAATATGCCCGCGGAGTTGGCCGACGGCGTCCTGACCTTCATCGATCTGGACATCGACCTGCTCGTCGCACCCGATTTCTCCCGGCGCATTCTCGACGAAGACGAGTTCGAGGCCAACGCGGCGCGCTACCTTTATCCCGAAGCCGTGCGCGAGGCCGTGCCCCGCGCGCTCGCGGAATTGATCGAGGTCATCGAGCGCAGAGACTTTCCCTTTGACCGGAGTGCGTAGCCGCGGCCAGCCCGCCTGTGCCGCCTTGGTACTGTCACGCGCCGGAAAATTCGGGCGCCCGGGCGCGGCTCGCTTGTCGCCGACAAAGCTATGAAACAAAGTATTGCGCATATCGCTTTAGTAGTGGATGATTACGACGAAGCCATCAAATTCTATACTGAGAAATTAAACTTCAGCCTGATCGAAGACACTCCCCAAAGTGAAACCAAACGTTGGGTCTTGGTGGCGCCGAAAGGCTCTGAAGAATGTTGCTTGTTGCTGGCACGCGGGGTCGGCGAAGAACAGCGTAGCCGGATCGGAAACCAGACGGGCGGGCGTGTTTTTCTGTTCTTGAAAACCGACGACTTCTGGAGAGACTATCAAAACATGCGCTCGCAAGAGATAAATTTCGTCAGAGAACCGAAACGCGAGGAATACGGCACGGTCGCCGTTTTTGCGGATTTATACGGCAATCTCTGGGATTTAGTCGAGTTCAAAAAGGAGCGTTGAGTTAGAATTATATTTTGCCGACCAACGATTGATGCGAATCTTATGACATCTACCAGCTCGAAGACCGAACAGCCGCAGCAACCTTCCAAAATAGATCGCTTGCGCGAGCGCGAGCGTCGCGCCGAGGCGGGCGGCGGCGCGGAGCGCATCGAACGGCAACACGCGGCCGGCAAGTTGACCGCGCGCGAGCGCATCGCGTTCCTGCTCGACGAAGGGACTTTCGAGGAGTTCGACAAACACGTCGTCCACCGCTCGCGCGATTTCGGTCTGGACGAACAACTCTATCCCGGCGACGGCGTCGTGACGGGCTACGGGCTGATCGACAATCGCCGCGTCTTCGTCTTCGCGCAGGACTTCACGGTCTTCGGCGGCTCGCTCTCCGAAACTCACGCGGAAAAGATTTGCAAGGTGATGGACTTGGCGATGCGCGTCGGCGCGCCCGTCGTCGGCCTCAACGATTCGGGCGGCGCGCGCATTCAGGAGGGCGTCTTGAGTCTCGGCGGCTACGCGGATATTTTCCTGCGGAACACTTTGGCCTCGGGCGTCGTGCCGCAGATCAGTTGCATCATGGGGCCGTGCGCGGGCGGGGCGGTCTACAGTCCCGCCATCACGGACTTTAACGTGATGGTGAAGAACACGTCCTACATGTTCATCACCGGCCCCGAAGTGATCCGCGCCGTCACCCACGAAGAAGTGTCGAAGGAAGAACTCGGCGGGTCGGACACGCACAACCGCATCTCCGGCGTGGCGCACTTCGACGCCGACTCCGACGAGCACGCGCTCCAACTCGTGCGCGAACTCCTCTCGTTCATCCCCTCCAACAACATGGACGAAGCCCCGCGCGTGCCCACCGGCGACCCGGCCGAACGCCGCGACGAGCGTCTGAATTCCATCGTGCCGGAGGCTTCGAACCAGCCTTACGACATCCGCGACGTGATCCACGCCGTGATCGACGACGGCTACTTTTTTGAAGTCCACGAATTTTACGCCCCCAACATCGTCGTCGGCTTCGCGCGCATCGACGGGCGCAGCATCGGCATCGTCGCCAACCAACCGGCCTACCTCGCGGGGGTGCTCGACATCGACGCCTCCGTCAAAGCCGCGCGCTTCGTGCGCTTCTGCGACTGCTTCAATATCCCGCTCGTCGTCTTTGAAGACGTGCCGGGCTTCCTCCCCGGCGTCAGGCAGGAGCACGGCGGCATCATCCGCCACGGCGCGAAACTGCTCTACGCCTTTGCCGAGGCCACCGTCCCGAAGATTACCGTCATCACGCGCAAGGCTTACGGCGGCGCGTATTGCGTGATGGCTTCCAAGCACATCCGCACCGACATCAATCTCGCGTGGCCTACCGCCGAGATCGCCGTTATGGGCGCGGGCGGCGCGGTCGGCGTCCTATATCGACGCGAGATCAGCGAGGCGGCCGATCAGGAGAGCGCGCGGCAGGCGCGCGTCGCCGAGTTTGAAGAGAAGTTTGCCAACCCCTACGTCGCCGCCGAGCGCGGCTTCATAGACGAGATCATCGAACCGGCCGAGACGCGCCCCAAACTAGCGCGCGCCCTCGCGCTTCTGGAGAACAAACGCGACACCAACCCGCCGAAGAAACACGGGAACATTCCACTGTAATCAATTTAAAACAACACCGTCGAATTGTCGGAGCAAAAGCGAAGAGGCCGGAGAATCCGATCATTCTCCGGCCTCTTTGATGTGTAGGGTTGAATTCGTCTAGGCGGCCTTTTGCTGCGTCGGCTGAGCCGGTTTGTTGAGCAGTTCCAGCGCCTTCTTCAACTGCGTGTCTTCGGGCTGCTGTTTCGGAGCGGCCGTCTCCGGCGCGACTTCCCTGCCGCCCGGCTGCGCCGGTTGCGCGATTGCGTCATCGTCATTACCGGTCAAATCTTCCGGGTCAATCGCGGCGGCCAACTCAGGCCGCTTTACTTCCACCGTCGGCGAAACGCCGGCACCGATAAACGACTTGCCCGTCGACGATGCCCACTTGACGGTCGTCAGCAGCAACCCGTCGCCGTTGCGCAGCGGGAACAACTGCTGCTCCGCCCCCGCGCCGAAGCTCTTTTCGCCGACGACCTCGCCGCGCTTGCGCTCGATGAAGGCTGAGGCGACCACTTCCGCCGCGCCCGCCGTGCCCCGGTCGATCAATACGGCCATGGGGCCGTCGAAGATTGCGAGTTTGGGGTCTGCGTTGAAAGTTTTGAGGCTCTTGTTACCGCGTCCGATGGTCTGCGCCAGCGCGCCGTCCTTGATAAAGAAGTTCGCCACGCGCACGCCCTCTGCGAGCGAACCGCCCGCCACGCCGCGCAAGTCGAGCACCAACTTCTGCGCTCCCTGCTTCTGTAATTCCTGCACGCGCTTCTGCACGATGGCCGCCTCGCCCTCCGTCAGGCTATTGATGCGCACCACCCCGACCTTCGCCGCCTCCACACGCGCCTCGACGCCCGGCGCCTGCACCGGCGCGCGCTTGATCGACACCGTCAGCGGGCGCGTGCCCGCACGCAGGATGCGGACTTTAACTTCCGTGCCCGCGGGGCCGTTCAGAAGTTGCTTGGCATCGTAGAGCGAAATGTCGCGCGTCGCTTTGTTGTCTATGTACTCGATGATGTCGCCCGCCTGCACGCCCGCCTGCTCCGCCGCCCCGCCTTTGACCGGCGCGATGACGTAGAGATAAGAGGCCACCTGAGAAAGTTCCGCGCCGATTCCCGCCTGACTCTTATCGAGTCCGACGCGGAAGTCGCGCACCTGATCAACCGTCAAGTAAGTGGAATACGGGTCGAGTCCGTAGGCGAGACCGCGCAGCGCGCCCGCGCGCACTTTGTTCAAATCCGGCTCGTCAACATAGTCGTCATGAATATGCTGGAGGACGCTCTCGAAGATACGTAGCTGCGCGCCGGGATCGTTTTGCTGTTGCGCACGCGTATAAATCAGACCCCCGAGCACCGCGTAGAGCGCGAGCGTGGCGGAGAAAACCACTACGAGAAACTTACTGCGAAATGACATCTTTTACCTCAGGAAAACTTTTGCGCCGGATTATCCCAACACCCTCGAACCTCATTGCCCGACAGGCTGGAAGTGATGATACAGTAGCCCTCTGATGCGTCGCAAGACGGTTGCGCCGGTTGACCTCGCGCCCGACGGCTGCGTTATACTTTGAGCGTCTACGATAAAATCAATTTGCCGGATTCAAAATTTCCCGAAATCGACGGCGGCGCGCGACCCGTGGCCTTTAAAGGCCGCTTGCTCGCACTCGACCTGGGGACGAAGCGCGTCGGCGTCGCCGTCAGCGACGAGTTGCAACTGACGACTCAACCGCTGCCGCCGCTCAATCGCACGAATTGGAAAAAACTGCTCCGTCAAATCTCGGATTTGCGACACAGCTTTGACGCTCAAGGGGTGGTTATTGGTTTGCCGCTCAAACTGGACGGCGCCGAAGGCGAGGCCGCGCGGGAGGCACGACGCATCGCGCATAATCTCTCCCTTTCCCTAGCCCTCCCGGTGCATTTGCAGGATGAGAGGCTCACCTCACACGCCGCCGAAGAAATTTTGCGCGAAGCGGGTGTCACCGGCGAAGAACTAACCGCCCGGCTCGACAGTGAGGCCGCCGCTCTCATTTTGAGAGATTTCATCGCCCGACAGGAGAGGCGGCAATGATGCAGCGGGTTAAATATATTGATAATGCCCTCGGAAGCGAGACTCGCACCCGGTTAGCGACCGACGAACGTTAGCTAACCTTAACCCTTGTCGCTGCCGAACTTTACGTCTTTTCAGTTAAACCAATCATTCATGAAAATTCTTCGCCGTTTAGCCATTCTCGCAATCATTCTGGGGTGCGCGGTCGCGGCCTTTTCCTTCTGGCTCTACCGCGAACTACACCGCCCCGTCGCACATTCCCTCTCAACCCAATATATCGAAATCCCACGCGGCTCGCCCCCCAATGAAATCATCTCGCGCCTCTCATCCTCCGGCGTTATCGGACGCGCGTGGCCGCTGCAACTCTACATACGCTTGAGCGGCGCAGCCCCGCGCCTGAAGGCCGGTGAGTATCGTTTCCCTTCTCCCGTCTCGCCGCTCGGCGTGCTGCGAAAACTGGAAGAAGGCGAGCAGCGTTTGGCGCGCTTCACGGTCATCGAAGGCTGGACGCGCTGGGACATTGCCGCGGCCATGGCGCGCATCCCCGAACTCAAACTCGCCAACGCGGAAGAAGCCCTCGCGCTGTTGAACGACACGAGCGACATCCGCGACCTCGATCCCCAAGCCCCGAATCTAGAAGGCTACCTCTATCCGGATACTTACAGTTTCCCCCCGGATACCGCGCCGCCCGCGATGGTCGCCGCGATGGTCAAACGTTTCCGGCAGGTCTGGCGCGAGCAACTGGGGGAGCAACCCCTCCCGCCGGGGCGAACGCTGAGAGAGATCGTGACCGTCGCTTCGCTCGTCGAAACCGAAGCCAAGTTGAAGGAAGAAAGGCCGTTGGTGGCGTCCGTCATTTACAATCGTCTCAAAATCGGGATGTCGCTCGGCATTGATTCGTCCATCATCTACGCTTCCAAACTCGCCGGCAAATGGAAGAACGACGGAAAAGTTTACCAGAGTGATCTTGATCGGGATTCCCCCTACAACACACGCAAGGTGCGCGGTCTCCCGCCGGGGCCGATTGCTTCATCCGGCGCGCGTTCCCTGGCGGCCGCGCTGCGCCCCGCCGAAACCAATTATCTCTACTACGTGCGCGAGCCTTCACGCGACGACGGCGCGCATAATTTTTACAGCAGCGAAGCAGACTTCCAGAGGGGCGTGCAAGCGTTGCGCGCCTGGGAGCGCGAGCGTGATGTTAAAGCCGCGCCGCCGACGGCCGACAATTAGCCCCCGGATGTGTAGGGTTTCGCGGCTCAAGTATTTCTCCGTTTGAAACTCCGTCTTGAAAAGACTCGGACGTTGTTTTATCCTCAACACGTCTCCCGTCGAATTGTCACAACTTGCACTAGAGGCTCACGCGTGTGAGACCGAAAGGTTAGCGATGAAGAAAGTTTTAATCCTCTCGATGTTTCTGCTGCTGTCCGTGGGCGGCGTGTCCGCTCAGGAGAAGGGCGTGGATCGACAGAATGACCGCATCCGCGACGGGGGCACCGACCGCGCGCCGGGCGTCAACGGCGTCAAGCAGAACACGGGCACGGGACGCGGGATAGACTTCGGGAAAGGCCGCACCCCGACGCCGCCGCCCATCGCCAATCCTTATCGCTTCTCGATCCGGCGCGACATCGTGCTGCGCGCCGTCGAGGAATTGATGGCGGAGCGGAAGTTGATCATGGACGCCGGCGTCTCCAAAACGGACGAGGGCTTGCTCATCAGCCAGCCTTTCAGGTTCGTCAAGGGCGCGGTCGTCGCCGGGACGGAGTTGAATCGCTATGCGGAGTTGACCGAGGAGAATTCGCGCGGTTGGACGCAGGGACGCTACACCTTCATCGTCGAAGTGCAGCCTCTCGACGGAGTGACGACGAGCGTCGCGGTCAATACGCGGGTCGAAGGTCGCAGCGACGGGGCTTCCGGGGCGGAATGGGTGAGCCTGCGCAGTTCCGGTCTGGCCGAGCAGGAGTTCGTTATCGCGCTGGTTGAAAAACTCACCGGCGCGCCGCCCGTGCCGCAACCTTAATAAACTTTCCGCGCCCGAATTTGCCGACGCTACATTTCAACCCCGGCAAGCGTTTAAACGTGCGCGCTTAAAGTAATAACTCAAGAAGCGACTTGATGGTATGAGCAGTAATCGAAGCATTAACGGGCCGACTTCCGAGCCGCATCTGTTTGAAGGAGGCGACGAGACGCCATCTAAGTGGGTCAAACTCGGCGCCATCGCCTGCGCTCTGGCCGTGGCCGCCGCGCTCATCGTCGGTTATCGTCTCCTGCGCGCACGGCACTTCGCAAGCGTCCGCGCCGCCCAACAGTCGGAACAGGCTGCTAAAATCGCCGCGCCGCCGGAGGCGCAAATCTTCGAAGACGAAGCCCGGCTCAAAGGCTCTCAGGCGCTTATCACGGGCACCGTCCGTAATATTTCCGAGCGCAGACTCGAAGCCCTGAGTCTGGAAATGGAATTGAAGCGACGCGGTAATCCGCAAGACGCCGAGCAACGCCGGGTCAACGTCGAGCCTGCCGACCTCGCGCCGGGCGAAGAAGGCCGCTACGCCCTGAGTCTACCCTCGACCGAATGGAGCGGGGCGCGCGTGTCGAAGCTCAACAGCGCAGGGCGCGCGGAGGCGGTGGCGTTCAAGTCCGCGGTCGGAGCGCGCAGACCCGTCGAAAGGCTCCCGCAGGGGAGTCCGAAAGTAGTCGTCGTCCCGCGCCCCAAGCCGAAGGGCGAGGAGTTTATCAACACGCCCGATAATCCGACTCGCATCCCGTAGCGCGCCCGTCCTCAAGTAAAACTTGATGAGTCGGCGCGACGACCAATCTTGAGTAAAACATTAAGAACTGTTTTTCGGGAAAGAGCGTGAGACCATTTAAGTGTGCCGGGGCAGCCGCGCGGACAACCGTCGACGGCTCTTTTCACGTCACACGTAAGTCCGGGCGATTCTTGCCGCTTCGTCATTCAGCCGCCGTCAAGACCGATGCGCTTACGAGTCTTATTATTTGCTCTGTTGCTCGCCGCCTGCGTCGGCTTCGCCGCGCAGGGACAAACCACGCAAAAATTCCCGAACAATCTCCGCCGGAGTTACCCCGCCGGCAAAGTGAGCGACGACCTCGAACAAGACTCGCCCCGTCGAGAGATGATCAAGGAGATGTTGCTCAAGCGCGAGGAGAACAACTATAAGGAACATCTCTCGCGCGCGAAAGAGAACGCACGATTGGCCGTCGAGTTGCAGGAAGCGTTCGCGCGCCAGAAGACTCTCCAGGGCGCGGATTTAAAGAAACTCGGTCGCATCGAGAAGCTCTCCCGGCAGATACGAAGCGCAGCCGGAGGCGAAGAGAATAAAGACGAGTTGAAGGAACCGCCCGCGCAAGTCGAGGCGGCGTTAGAGCATCTGGTCGAACTCTCCGCCGAATTACAGAAGAAAGTCGAAAGCACGCCGAGGCAAGTCGTTTCGGCTGCGATCATCAAACGCGCTAACGAAGTTGTCGAACTGGTCAAGCATATCCGCACCCTGTATCGCTGAGGGGATCAAACCAAGTGGAAACCGCCGCCCGCCACACGCCCGCACGCACGCTGCTCAAGCGGCTGCCGCTCTACGCGTTCATCTGCGCCTCCGTCGCCGCCTCCGGGTTCGACTTCCCTGCCCGCGCCCAAGAAGGGCGGCAGGATGATGATGAGATCGTCCGCGTGGCGACGGATTTGGTGGTGCTCAACGTCACCGCGACGAACGCCGACGGCGAATATACGCATGGCCTTGAGCGCGCGAACTTCAAAGTATACGAAGACGGGCAAGAGCAACAGATCACCAATTTCAGCCGTGAAGAGACGCCCTTCACCGTCGCCCTGCTGCTCGATGTTTCGGGAAGTATGGAGGGACGCGTCTCGATGGCGCGCGCGGCCGCGATTCGCTTCCTCGACGGGCTGCGCGCGGAAGACACGGCCGCCGTCTATAGTTTCCACCATAAAGTGGAACAGGTGCAGGGTTTTTCTCAAAGCCGCGACCTCTCGCCGATGGCTTTCAACCTGGCGGCGAAAGGCGAAACGGCCTTGCACGACGCCATCGTGCAGGCGGCGGCCGATCTCGCGAGCCGCCCGGAGAAAAGACGCGCCATCGTCGTGCTCTCGGACGGAGCCGACACGCGCAGCCAAGCCTCTTCCGATAAAGCCCTCGCCGCCGCGCTCGGCGTCAATGCCACCATCTACACAGTGGATATGGCGGAGAAACTCTCCGGCGTGCGAAACATGGCTCCGGCGGCCGGCGTTTTACGCGACTACGCCAGCAAGAGCGGCGGTCGCTTTGTGCCCACGCCCGGCGGTAAGGCTTTGCGCGAGGCTTTCGGTGAGATACTCGAAGAATTGAGCAATCAATACACGCTCGGCTATCGCCCGTCGAACCGTTCGCAGGACGGTCGCTGGCGCAGCATCGAGGTGAAGGTGGATCGCCCGGAAGTAAAAGCGCGCACGCGGCGCGGCTATCGCCTGTCGAAGCAAGTAAAATCGAAGGGTGCCGCCTAAGCCGAGCCGGGTTCCCGGAGCGGACGACCTTTACGGGCGGAAACCCGATCACCCGCTATTCCCTTAAGCTCCATAGTTGCAAGAAGAAACACGGCAACTTTTCAAGTTATCGTTGAAGTCCAGATGCCCTCCGAGCAGACACCCGTCAGCCAGCCGAAGCCGTTGAGCGTGCGGCGCGCCGTGCATTTCGTCAGGAACAGACCGGGCGAGGCGTTCCTGCTGCTGCGCATGGCGGCGTGGGTCGCTGCGCTCTCTTTTCTGATGAAGCTCCTGCCCTTGCCGCGCGTCTTGTCTCTCATTGCGGACACCGGGCGCAAACGAAAGCCGCTGCATCCGCGTATGACCCAGCAACGTCTGGCGCAGTTGGTTGATGCGCTTTTGGGGATGAACGTGCTGTGCTTTACGCCGACGTGTTGGAAACGCGCGCCCGTCTTGCATCGCTACCTCGCCCTCCACGGTATCGAGACGCGCATCATCTTCGGCGTGCGCAAGGAAAAAGAGACGCTGCTGCTCGCCGGTCACGCGTGGCTCGAAGCCGATGGACGCCCGCTGCTCGAAGCCTCGCCCCCTCAATACACGACGACTTACTCATTCCCTGCCTGAGTTCTCATTCTTAATTCAACTCGAATCATCGCGCGGGCAAACTCCCCGGCACGCGCGGCGGGAGACAGCGAGACGATCCGGCTCGCGTCTAAAAACGGCAGGGCAAAGCAAAAGCCCCGAACCGCTTCAGGCGATTCGGGGCTTTCCGGTTAAGACTTTGAAACAAAGCCTGTGACTTTCAGGAGCGTTTCAACGTCGCTCGCGCATCGGCGCGGGCGGTTATCGCTTTTTGTTGGCCTTCCCGAAGCTCTGAGTTTTGGTCAGCGCCGGGGTCTGAGCAAAGGCAGCTTCCACGTTGACGAAGAAACGATAGTTCCCGTTCTGCTGCACTCCGACGAGTAGCTGTACGGTCACACTGTCGCCGCTGCCCAAAGGTTCCAACAGGTCGAGCGTGACGGTCGAATTGAGACCGCCGCCCAGAGGTTGCGTCGGCGGTTGCTCAAGCGTCGTCCCTCTCACCGACACGTCGCCCGGCACGAAGGGGTTCGACGGCGTGACGGTCGTGTCCGTCGAACTAAGCAGGCGTAAGTCGGCCTGACCGTTGTTCGGCGCGTAGCCGGGGCTGTTGAGCGTCGTGATGTCAACCACGCGGAAGCGCAGGCGATTCACTGCCTGCTGGGTCGTGTTGGTGAATTTGCGCCGGAAGGAGAGCGTGCCGCGCTGCGCATTGGTCGGATTGGACGCGCCGGCCGAGCCGTCGCGCATGCGGTTCTGGCAACCGGAACCGGCGACGCCGATGGTGGCGCAGTTGTCTATGAGCGACGCCTTGATGAGGGCGTTGCTCTGGATGGGGCTTTGCGTGTTTTCCGGCCCCGGCGCGCCGAGGATGGCAGGGGTCGCGCCCGCCGCGCCCGTCGTCGAGACGAGCGCGAAGTCTGCGGCGTTGTCGTTGGTGTCCTGCGGGAATCCGGTCATCAGTTTGCGAACATAACTGTACTGGTCGCTTGCGCCGGGCGTGATGCCGGTCGCGGACGACAGCCCCGCGCCTTCGCGGAAGTTCGTCCCGTTGGTCGAACTGAACCCGACGGCGTCCACCACGGTGGCGTTCGGATCGATGAGCCTTGCGCCGCCGTCGTCGAGGAAAGCCCCGCCGGTGTAGGTCGCATCAGGCACGGCGGTCGTGCCCGAAGCGGCGGGATAACCGGAGACGCTGTAGTCGCCCGGCGCAACCAGATAATGGCCGCGCGCCGGGATGCTCCCGCTCAGCCCGCCGAGCACGCCGCCGCCGCCCGTGCCCGCGGGTGCGACGATTGCCCAGCCCGTCAGGTCGATGGGTGAATCCGTGTTGTTATAAAGCTCGATGAACTCGTCGGCCGTGCCGTTCGGGCCGTTGAAGCGAAACTCGCTGATCAAAACCGACCCCGGCTGCGCGACCGCCCCGGCAAGGGCGAAGTACGCGACCGGCATGTCGTGGTCGGAGTTGCGTTCGGGGCGCGTGGCGTTCGAGGCGTAAGCCGCCGCCGGAACCTCCGGGAAGTCGGCGTTGTTGCGCGCGAAGGCGAAACGCGTTCTGCGCGCGTGCGCCACGTTATTGACGAGGATATGGTCTAAAGCCTGCGGCGTTCCCTCGAAGATGAAGCTGTAACGCTCCGTGACGGGCAGTTCGTCAACCAGATTGAGGAAATCGGGATTGACGAGGTCTGGACTCTGATCCACGACGATCTGGTCGTCGGGCGTCGGATTGCCCTTGATGGTGGCGATGGGGTCGGTATAGCCGTCGCTGAATTGGTAGGCGTTGTAGTCGCCGACGGAGATCACGCTGGTGGCAGGGTTGTTGGTCTGCAACTCTTGAAGCAAAGCGGCGAGCGATTCGGCCTGCGCTTTGCGCTTGGCGCGGACGCGCGGCCCTTCGCCCGCCACCGCTTCGATGTTGATGAACGAGCGCAGGTGATTGACGACGACGAGGACGGGCACGTTCGCGCCCGACGGTTGCACGTTCGCGCTCAGGACGAGCGGCGGACGGTCGTTGAGGATTTCCTGCTGGCCGTTGTTCGGGTTGGTATAGGTTTCGGTCGCGTTGCGCTGCACGACGCTGTTGACCTGCACGCGGGCGGTGTTGACGAGATACCCCACGTCCTGATCGGCGTCTCCGCTCACGCCGTCGGCCTCGACGAGGTAGGGCTGATAGGTAACGCCCGGCGAGATGGTGTTGATCTCGGTGGCGAGAGCTTGCAGGCCGGTCAGTTCAAAAATTTCGATCACGCCGATGATGTCGGGCAGGCGCATCACGTCGCGGACGGCGAGCGCGGCCTTCTGGCGTTGCGTCGCGTTGTTGTTGAAGTTCTCGACGTTGAAATGGCCGACGGTGAACTCGCTCGCGTTGGGCGTGGGCACGGGCACAGCGCTCATGTTGGCGGTAGCGTTCGGGGTGGTCTCGATGACCAGGCGGTACTGGCTGAAGGAGAAATCCAGCGGGCCTGCGACGTTCGTGAACACCACGTTCGCCGTGTAGGGATTGAGCGGCGCGCCCGCGCGCGCGTTCGTGTCTATCAGCAGGCGTTCGGGATTTTCGTCCCAGCGCGGGATGCAGCAATCGGGCGTGCCGGTCGTCGGGTCGGGCGGTAGGGGCTGCGAAATTTCGATACCCGGTTCGCGCACCGGGCGCGGAACGCCGGTGATGACCGCATACACGTCGTAGAAGTTATCGTTCGGCGCAACGGTCGTCATCGAAGCCGCGGCGAGGCGCATGCCTTCATACTTTTCGAGTTGCGGCTGCGTGGGCAGAGCGGTCGGATCGAGAATGGTCGTCGTCAACGTGACGGCGGTCGGCAAGGCGTTGCCCGTGCTGCTGACCGAGACGTTCGAGACCGGGCTGATCTCCGTCAAGCCGTTGAACTCGATGGCCGTGCCGGTGACGGTCACGGCGTCGCCGACGGCAACGGCCGGGACGGTGCTCGTGAAGACGAAGATGCCCTCGGATGTGTTCGGGTCGGAGTCGGCGTTCGCATCAGGCGCTTGCAGGAAGAAGCCGCTGGCCGCGCCGCCGTTGTTCGTGCCCGTCTTGAGCAGGGTGACGATGCCGCTCGTCGTGACGGTCTGACCGGCGAAGGGCGAGGTCGTGCCGCTGCCCTGAATGGCGTGAATGGCGACGGGCGTGGTGTTGATAACGGTGAAATCGAAAACGTAGTCGGCCGCCATCTGGTCGACCGTGCCGTCCTGATCCGTGACCTGCGCGGCCACGACCGTGACGGTGCAGACTTCGCCCTGCGTGAAATCAGTCGTCGGGTTGAGCGTGTAAGTCGTCGCGCCGCCGCTCAAGGTGAAGGCGTGCGCGCCGCTCGTGGCGCAGTTGATCTGGAAGGAACTTTCCGTTGCATTGACGGGTTCGCTGAAGGTGACGCTGATGTTTGCATCCACGGGGATGTTGGTCGCGTTGTCGGCCGGCGTGGTGGACTGGACGGTCGGCGGGTTATCCACGGCCGGGCCGCCCTGCGCCGTGATGCTGAAATCGTCGACGGCGAGACCGTCGTCCGCGCTGGTGGCGTCGATGTCAGTCCAACGGATGAAGAAGGTCGCGCCGTTGGGGATGCTCAAGTCCGTAATGGAACTCGTGAGGAGTGTGCGGTTGCCGGCGGCGTTGCCGTCCTTCGCGCCAATCGTGGCCGTGTTCGGGGTGGTGAAGTCGAGCGCGTCTGCGTCCGTGTAGGTTCCGGTCGAGAGGTCTGTGGCGTTCGTGCTGATTTGGAAATCAAGGCGGTCGGTGCGCGCCGCCGTGCCGAGACGCCATTGCTCGCCCGTGTAGGAGATGTCGAGAGACGTGATGGTGGAGCCGGTGTTGTTGGTAAACTTCGCGCCGAAAACGGGGATGAGCGTGCCGCTGCGCAAGCCACCGAGCGCGCGTTCGGGTGAGCCGGTCGCGCCGTAGCTGTAGATGTCGCCCGTGGTGCTGCCGCCGTTGTCGGCCGCGTACTGTTCGTTGTCGCGTGTGCCGCCGCCCGTCTCCGTGATGTACCAACCGGCGGGGAGGGCGGTGTTCGTCGTCCCGGACGTGGCGAGCGTGTCGAAATTTTCCGTGAGCGCAGTTCCGATATTGGTCAGGCTGACAGTGCCCGTGCCGGTGTCGGCTGAGACAGGCGAGACGAGAAAAGCGACGGGTTGAAAAACGATCAGGGCGATTGCCGCGAGCGACAGCAAACGACGGCGGCGGGCGGTAAAAGTCCGCCCGATAAATTTCGGTGAAATCACGTCTGAAATTCTCCTGAGATGGGTTGGGTTGATGTCACGCGCACACATGACACCGTATCTATGAATGTTGGAACGGGATGGTTGGCTGCGGGCTTGTGGGCGACGAAGTTAATCCAATCCCTACACTGGCCTTCTGCGCTTCGAGAAGCGAAATTAGCACATCCGGGCGGGGGCGGCAATTGTCGAGAGCGCCTGTAACAGTAATTTAATTCACCGTCGAATCATTGCCCCTCTTCCGTCGGGAGCAATTTGCGCGCCTGCAAATCGGCGACCAGCTTGTCGAGAGACTGCGCGGCGTGTTCCGGGGTCACATCGTAGGCGTCCGTAATGTCGCTGATGATCTGTTCGCGCGTGCGCTTACCTTCGAGTCCGCGCCAGATGATCATGGCCGTCTCGTTCAGCGTGTAGTAACGCTTGGAGTTCAGGTCAACGAGCACGCCTTCGCTATCGTCGAACTCGGTGAAGACGATGTGCTCGTGCGGGCTGGGAATACTTTCGGACATCAAATGGATTCCTGTTTGAGATAGACGACACTCGTCGTCGCCGCGGCCTGCGTACCGGGGACGGAGAGCACGGGCAGCGCGCGTGATTTTGCGCCCTCGGCGGACTTGTGCCAGGGGATTTTACCGAAACTTTGCAGGCAATGGAGACAGGGAGAGGCTGTGTACAGATCAGGCTCGATGCCCTGCCGCGCGATCTCCGCGAGCGCAAGCCTGCGCCGTTCGAGTTGATTGGCGGCCACCTGACGGAGGCGCGTGAATCCTTCGGCGAAATCTTCCCTGGTCAGGTCGGCCACCACGTCCGTCTCTTCCGACGAGCCGCGATAGCCTGAGAGGTTGCAGCAGAGCGTCAGCCGTCCGCGATAGTCAACGTTACAGTTTGCGCTATCCAGAGCCTGACACGGCGGGGCGGGGTCTAAATTGTAATAACCGGTGGCGACGCCGATCTTCATCTTGAAGATGTTGGAGAGCACGCCGATCTCTTGTTCGACGTGCGCGCGCTCTTGGAGACTCAAACCCGATTCGGTTTCCGCGCCGGAAGAGGTCGGCAGGAGGTGCGAAAAGTGTATGGCCTGCGCGCCGAGCCGGGCGGCGAGCAGCGCAAACTGTTCGAGGAGCGGGATGGTGTCGCGCCGGATGCCCGTCTTGATGAGAAAGGGAATGCCCTTCATGTAGCAGCGGGTGATGGCGCGCATAACGCGCACGAACGAACCCTCGCCGCGCCAGCGGTCGTGCGTCTCGCGCGTCGGGCCGTCGAGGCTGAACGCGACCATGTGCAGCGCATCGCGGTTGGCGAGCAGGGTCGGGTAGACGCGGTCGAAGTGCCAACCGTTCGTGACGAAACCGAACTGCCAGCCCTCTTCCCTGACCGCTTCCACGATCTCTTTGAAGCGCGGGTGAATCGTCACTTCGCCGCCCGTGAACGAAACCGAGTTGAAGCCGCAGGAACCCTCTTTCGCGCTCCGAATAATGCGGCGCAGGAGTTCGACGGAGAAGAAGTTGGCGGGCGTATGATAGAGCGCGTCGTCGTCGCGGGCGCAATAACTGCAATGCAGGTTGCAGATATTCGTCAACTCCAGGCTGATGTGCCTGAGTTCCGTTTGGCCTGTGCTCGTCGCCGAAGAAATCACCATAAATTAATGTTCGAGGCACGAGGCCAAAAGTTGCGGCGCGAGCGTTGAATCTTCGAGCAGATCAAGTCCCGCGTGAAGTGAATAAGAGTGACTCTGTTTCGCCATCAAGCCCAGCACGCGCAAATGTTCGCGCGCCGTCGCCGCGTCGTAACTCGCCCAGGGGCATTGCCTGATGAGTCGCGCCATGGCCGCGCCGGAGCTGAGTTTCTCGACCCGGCTCGCGGCCTCTCCCGTTAAGGAGGAAAACAGTAGCACATGCGGCCGACAACTCTCAACGAAGCTGCCGGGGAACATAATGCGCGGTTCGAGTTTGCGTTTGCCGGGGTCGGAGTTGACGGGCGCGCCGAGCGCGGCGTCCGCTCCGCTCAAACCGCTGTTGGCGAGCGACGCCGGGGAGACGGAGAAGATGCGGCGCAACCCCCAAGCCTCGATCATATCGTTCTCTTCGGCGAGCACCAGCATATCGTCCGACAGGTAACGCCAGCCCGCGCCCGCCAGCCGGATCGTCAAACTCGACTTCCCGCAGTTTGAATTTCCGACGATGATCATGCCCGCGCCCGTCGTCGGCTCGACGACGCCCGCCGCGTGCAGCACGTAGAGCGCGCCGCGCCGCAGTGCGGCCTGCACCGCGTAGGAGAGCGTGTTGACGATGGCGACGGGGTGGCGCGCGTGGGCGGTTGTGCCGAGCCACACGCACACGAGACGGGATGCGGCCGGGTAAACTGCGATCCGCGATTCGTCGATGTCGAGAAAATGCTCGTCCCCGTTCGCGTGACATTGCCCGCGCGGGACTTCAAAGGTTTGACAACCGGGTGGCAGGGGGGGCGGCTCGCCGGAGAAAATCTTAACGGTGCAATGAACAAAGTGAGCCGCGCGAGACGGGCACGGGGTGAAATACATCCCCCCGATAAATTCCCCGCCGACCCGCGCGGCTACTTCATCACTAAACTGAAAAGCCAGCAGACGCTCCCCAATCGTGTAAAACTGCTCGACTGCGGCATGGCTCTGCACAGCAAGGAAAGACATCGTCTCCCGTACACCTTCACCGACGCGACAAACGGAATTACGTAGTCATCGTGGAGACGGTGTCAACGGTGGGGCCTTGAAAGAAAGCGGTCGCCTCCAACACGTCAACCGGCACGGACACCACCGGCTCGACGAAAGGTTTCTTGTGCTCAGTGGGCTGCGCCAATGCGCTCTCGCCTTGTGCCAATTGTTCCAACTGCTCGTTGACGGTATTGCTGTTTTTTGTATTCAAAGCTCGATGTCTCCTCTACATTTTTGTAGTTTGCTGATTATTGCCGGGCGACACTAAAACGAGGCGCAACGGTCTAACCTCGTAGCTGGTGAGATTGGTGCGCTGATATAAGCGGATGTTCGGCGAGAGGGTGCGTACCGCCTGCTCCATCGTAAAATTATTGAAGTCCACATCCACAAGTTCAGTAGATTCATATTTCATCTCGAACGGAATGTCAACTTTACTTGCGATTTCGTAGAGCACCGCCGTCAAAGGCTGCTTGCGGGCTTTCACGCTCAACTGATTTTTTTCGACCGTGACGCGCAGCGGCGACCGATCTTCATCCCTGACGTTCGTGGCTTCGAGTCCGTCCTCCGTGTTGCCCTCGATCAGAATCGCTTCCGAATCCCCCTTCACCACGGCGGCTTCGGCGGGCGGTTGTTCGTTCATGCCCTGCAAATAGATGCCGATGGGCTTCGGCTGCCCGCCGGCGTCGCCGCTGAGTTCGTAGTCAACGTAAACCTGCGGCGCGAGCAGACGCAACGCGCCTTCCAGCGGCAAGGCCTCAAACTCCTGCGTGAGGCGTTGCTTCTGCATGAGCGGCGTCAGGATGACGGGCACTTTGAGTCGCTTGCCGATCTCGGCGGCGATTTCGGGCAGCGAGCCGTTCTTCGAGGACAGGCTGATACTGATCGGGGTCTTCTTCGAGACCTTAACGCTCCACAGCGGCTTGGCGGCGGGCGCGGCGGCAGGGCGCGGAGCGGGCGTCTGTTTGGGGGCCGGGGCGGATTGTTCGGCGGGCGGCTTGGCGGCCGGCGGCTTCGGCTGTTGGGCTGCCGCAACGACCGCGGGCGACACCGCCGCAAACAACGCTCCCGCGAGAGTCAGAACAAAACGCTGAGAAATCATGTCGAACATATTAACCTAACCTCTGATTACTAATCCATTAAATGAATGAAGGAACAAACGCGACTTGACCGACACGCACACACTTCGATGTCGTTGCGATAATTTAGTTGCAAGGGAGTTTCAAAGAAGAACATTCTATACATTCAAGCCGAAATACCCTCGGCAGACGCCGCACGATGATCCTTAGACGCTTGCTCCGGCGGGGGGAAGAGGCTGGCTTTATGATTAGTAGACGGCAACGGCCGTCAGATGAGTCAAAGAAGCAAGCGCGGCAGACGGAAGGTAGCACATTTGTCCGCGGGCATCAATACAGGGAGACGAATTCACGCTTCAATGTTGCAGGTGGCTCGGCCCTCCCGTCCAGAGCATGCGCAGCGGGCGCAGCAGGTAGTAGATGAAAGAGAGCGGCGCAGGCAGTGGGAGCAAAGTGAGGTCTTCTTCCGTCGGGCTGACGACGTAGCGGCAATAGTTGAGCTTATCGCGCAGGCGGCGGCGCGCCTTGAGTTGGAACATAAAATAACCGGACATGCCGCCCGCCTCGTGCTCGCCCCCGAAGAGGCGCGCATAAATCTGATCCGCCAGCCGAACTATTTCGCGGTCGGCCTGCATCCGTTCTCCGACTTGTGCGGGCACACGCGCGCCGAGCAGATCGTGCGCGACGTGGAGGCCGAGCAGCAGCATTCGCTCCGTGCCGGTGCGCCGCGCGCGTTCGAGCAGACCCTCCCAGTTCAAATCGGGATGGACTTCGAGCAATTGGGCGATGTCCGCGATCCAACTGAGCCGCTCCCACAAGTGCTTCGCGCCGTGGACGCAGAGCGAGAGCAACAAATCCTCCGGCGCGAGCGCGTTCACCTGCGTCCCCTCGAACGCGACGTGGCGGGGGTTCTCCCACAAAGCGTCCTCATCGAGCGGCGACGAAAAAAGGCGTGCGCTCACGCGCCAGTGAATTTCCACGATCAGGCGATGCGCGTCGCGCGTGAAGGGCAGATTGCATTGCGTGCGCAGCATCAACGCTTGCTGCACGTCGTTCAGAGGCGGATGGAGCGTGTAACCTTCGGCGACCAGCAACCGCATCACGCGCAGCACGTCGCGCGGGCGGACGAGTATGTCGAGGTCGCCGAAGTGCCGGAGCGCGATGTTGCCGTAGGCGAGCGCGGCGAGCGCGGGGCCTTTGTAGGGGATGGCGGCGATGTCGTGCGCGGCGAAGAGTTTCAGCAGCCGGAGCAGTTCCCCGCTCAAGTAGAGGTTCAAGGCGGAGATGCGGCGAAACTGTTCACGCAGTTTTTCATAAACGGCGGGTGGAACCTTTTCCGGCGCGCACGCGTGCAGGTGGGAATAAAGCAGCGGGAGCAAGCCATGACTCCGGCCGAAGCTCTGGATGAAATCCCAATCGAGCGCGCCGTCGAGCAATTCGCGCAGGCGCGCCGCGTGCCGCTCCTCCAGGCGCGTCCGCGCGCAGCACAGGAACAACTCGATTTCAGGCCGCACGCCAACGCGCAACGGCGGCGTTGTGGGGGCGGAAATTGTTTGCATGGCAGACAAATCAGTTAAAGGCCGGGGAAGGTTCGCAGGCGCGGGCGGCTGCGCCCTTGTGCGCGCGACAGGCCGGCGGCTCGCGGCTGTCAGATTTTCACGCCGTAGCCGAGTCCGTCGCCGACGGGCAGAACGACGCCGCGCAAGTTTTTATGGTTCACGAAACGTTGATTGAAGCGGCGCAATCCTTCGGTTGATTTCCGCTGGTCGGGCGCGCGGATTTCACCGGCCACCTGTCCGCCCCAGAGCAGATTGTCGGCGATGACGACGCCGCCCGTCCGCAACAACGGCAGCGAGAGTTCGAGATAGTCTTCATACTCTTCTTTCAACGCATCCAGATAGACGAGGTCGAACGCGTCTTCGAGCTTCGGGATCACTTCGAGAGCGTAGCCGCGTTCGATGCGCACACGCTCCGACATCCCGGCGCGCTGAAAATAGTCGCCCGCGCGCGCGATCATCTCCGCGCTCGGCTCAATCGTCACCACCTGCCCGCCAGTGCCCATTCCACGCAACAGGTGCAGGACGGCGTAAACGATAGCCATGCCGATCTCCAAAACTTTGCGCGCGCCTGTGGCTCGCGCCGTGATCTCCAGGAACAGAGCCA
>DASQNL010000739.1:0-18307 GCA_035644995.1 Pyrinomonadaceae bacterium
GGAGGAAAATCAAGAGCGTCACGAAGGCGAGCCAGTAGGCCAGAGAGGTCAGCCCCGCGAGCGACGCGTGAAGTTCATACGGACGGAAGTAGAGCACCACCGTGAAGAGAAAGAGACCGACGTAGGAGAAGAAGTGGCCGCGCTTGAATCGCGCGGGCGCGGCGGGCTTGGCCGCGCCGTTCGCATCGGCAAGCGGCGACGCATCGCCGTCCGGCGTTCGCGGGCGCGCGGCGTTTTCAATCTCGTGGCCGCGCCCGGCGTTGTCCGTGCGCGCAAAATTCCCGGCGGCCTGTTCCGTGCGCGCAAAATTCCCGGCGCCCTGTTCCGTGCGCGCGTCTGCGAACGCCCACGGGTCGCCCTCGCCCTCCGCCGCACGCGTCGCGGCGCGCGCGCGCGCAGGCGGCGTGATCGGTTCGTAATCATCGGTGAAGGGATGCTTCGTTGGCATCTTTACAGTTTAACGCCCGCCGGATTCGTCGTCAGCCCGCCGTCTCGCGCCCGCGGGATTAAAAACTTTCCGCTCCTATGAAAACGAAGCGGCGCACGATAGAACACGTGACACCGCTTTTCTTTTCGTCGGGTGAGATGTTCAGGACGGCTCAAGCGCACGCGCCCGTCTTAAACCGCCACGCTCTCTTCCTCGCTGTCGAGCACGAGGGCGCGGACGCGTTCGCGCAAAGAAGTCTCGAAGCGGCGCGCCTGTTCGATCTCGCCGAAGGCCAACGCGCGCAACTCCTGCTCGATGCGTCGGCGGTAGTCCGAGACGAGCGAATCGGAGACGCTGAGGCGCGCGGCCGCCTCAAGTTGCGTGACGTGGTCGGGGCTGAGATAACAATGCCAGAGGACGCCGAGCATGCGGTCGTATTGCTTGGTCTTGCCGCGCACGCTCGCGTGCAGGGCGCGCAGGAAAAGATCGACGTAGCCGACGGCCTCTTCCTCGGACTCGCGGCGCAGCAACCCCTGTTCGGGATTCTCGCGCCCGTCCACCGGCTCGAAGATGCGGCCGTTCTCTTCGTCGTCGCCGCCGCCGAGCGGCACCAGATAAATGTCCATCACGGGCAGGCGCGACATTACGAGGCTGCGCAAGCTGCGCACGTCCACGGGCGCGTCCGCCGCTTCGAGGATGGAGATGATCAAATCTTCGAGGTCGGAGTTGCTGATGATGATCTGCGAGTCGCCCGTGCAGCCGACCATGCGCGTGTCGCGCTGGTGGACGGGGATCATCTGGATGCGCTGCTCCAAATCCTGAGAGTTGCGGCGCGGTTTAGCGGCCGGCCATTCGCTGAGGCCGTAGACGCGATCCGCGAGACGGCGGTGCGGTTCATCCTCGACGCTGCCCGCGCCGCCGTCGAAGCGGCGGAAGTTCGCGCTCGACTGGATGATGGTGGAGATGCGGCGCGCGAGGCGATAGGATTCCGGGTGACGCTTGCGCAGTTCGGCCGTCAGCAGATTGGTCAGTTCGATCTGGCTGATCTCACATTCGATCTCGGCGTCGGTCATCGCCGTCTCAAGATAATGCTGGAAGCGCGCTTTACTCAGGAGCGTGACGAAGAGTTCCTGCGTCAGGTCAACGTAGGCGTTGCCGCGCTCCGCGCCTTCGACCAGCAGACCCGCGCTGTGCGAGGCTCGCACGAGCGGGTGGCTACAGACGATGCGGTGAAGTTCCGTCCAGAGCCGGGTGACATCGGAGCGGCGCAGGGAATCAACCCAGTGCGCGTTCGACCCTCTGGCGGGGCGTTCGGCGACGGCAGGCGAAGCCTGCAAGGCCGGCGCGTGCAACTCTTCTTCGGTGGCGCTGGTCATGTGATTATCGGAGGGGTGATTATGATCGGCAGATGTTGCAGCCATGTTATTAAGTAGTGTCTATCAGGCTAATATTCGGGCGGGCACTGTGAGGCGATTTACTTCAGGCAAGTTTTCCACAAGAGGCTGGATGTGGTTTGTCGTTACTCTCTGCGCTTAACCGCGCATGCGCTGAAGGTCTCTTGCGGACATGCGCCGTCCGCATCGTGCGACGCGCCGCCTGTCCTCTCACCGAGTTGCCGTCGCCGCGACGGGCTGTGAGCCTGCCGGACGGGCAAAAACCCAAACTGTCAAAGCTCCATCTGCTCTATTCTCTGTTCACCCTCGAATCGAATTGTCGCTCATTATCTATGGGAGGGGCGTGAAACGCAATGAGCAACTTCCTCGATCTCAGGCCGGAGAATCGTCGGGATCACGAATCGGGGCGATCCCATTCGAGCAGTAAGCGCCGGGAAACTTCGCGCGCTCAAGGCTCGCGCCGCCGGGTTTTCGGGGAGAGACCGAAAAGTGTATCAGACCGCATGCTCTGGGTGGTAGTGCTAAATCTGGATAGACCGTGCCAGATGACCGCAAAGGGGAATGGGCGCGGTCAGCCACGAAGGGAATCAGGAAACTGTCTCGTCTCCTGACGACAAAATAATACTAGCAGCTAGCCGCGCAATGAGCAACATCTTTTTACACTCGCCTCAAGGCGTTGAAAAAAAGGAGGAAATCGGCTTTGCGCCGCCGCCGGTTGTGGAACTTCGCGGCTATTAACGATTTCTCTTTAGAGACCAAAGCGAAGCGCCCATTGACAAAGGGTTTTTACGGCTGCGTCTCTCACCTCGCCAGTCACCTTCGGCCTGTTCGTGCTGTGCCTTTTAACGTGCGGCGCGCTTCGACAAAGAGCCTGCGGCAACACCTCGAACTGATAGTTTGGCCGTCAGGCTCGGTCAGCGACGAAGAAGGAGAAGAACCATGGGTTCTGTCAGCACAGCCAGCTTTTGCAAACACAAAACCTGCCCCTCCGCCGAGATGCTCCTCAGCTACACGCGCGCGACGCTCGGGCGCGAACTGCGTCGGCAGTTGACGGCGCACCTCGATGGCTGCGACTTCTGCGACGCCGAACTCTACCTGCTCTCCAAGTTTCCGCCCGCCGCCACGACGGCGACCGCCTGCCCGACGGGCAAAATCCCCTTCGCGCTCTATCGCCTCGCCAAAGATTTGCTCTCCGTCTCGACGAACGCCGCCGGACGCGCCATGGAAGCTCTCTACGAACGCGAGCGGCTCTCGCTGACCGACGCCTAAAGACGGCCGGCTGCTCGCCCGCCTCAACCGCGCTTTCTCTCTCGCTTTTGCTCTCGCCGCCTCGCTTCCACCCGCGGCTCCACTTCCCTCCCCGCCGGTTCGACTCATAATCTCCGCGCCCCTACTCGTCTTTCGCCGCGCTTCCGGCAGGATTTGCGCCGTCGTAGATTTCGTCGATCAACGCGCCGAACTTTTCGTCAACCACCCGCCGCTTGATTTTCAGCGTCGGCGTCATCTCCCCGCCGTCAATCGAAAATTCTTCGGGCAGGAGCGCGACGCGGCGCACGCGCTCGTAGTCGTGGAGCGAGGCGGTCAAGGCCGCCACCTCGCGCTGCACGAGTTTGACGGCCGCCGGGTCGCGGCTCAGCGCGTCGTATTCGCCCTTGCCGGATTTCCGCCCCGCCGTCCCTTTGGACTCTTTCGCGTTTCCGGCGTCGGCGAGCGCGGCGCGCAAGGCTTCCCAGTCGGGCACGATGAGCGCGGCAGGCGTCTTGCGCCCCGCGCCCACCACGACCACCTGATTGACGAGCGCGCTCTGCTTGATCAGGCTTTCGAGTTGCTGCGGGGCAATGTATTTGCCGTTCGACAATTTGAACAACTCCTTCTTCCGGTCGGTGATGAAGAAGTGCCCGTGCTCGTCTCTGTAGCCGACATCGCCCGTCTTGAACCAGCCCGCGGCGTCCAACACTTCCGCCGTCTCGCGCGGGTGCTCGTAATAGCCGCGCATGACGTTCGGGCCGCGCACGAGTATCTCGCCCGACTCGTCCAGACGCATCTCGATGCCGGGAAACGGCAGGCCGATTGAGCCGACCTTGTTGTCTTCGGGGCGATTAGCCGAGGTGACGCACGTCTCGGTCATGCCGTAGCCTTGCAGGATGGGGATGCCCGCGGCGAGAAAGGCGTAAGAGAGCGCGGGCGACAGGGGCGCGCCGCCCGACACGAAAAAGCGCAGGCGGCCGCCCACGCCTTCGCGCCATTTCGAGAAGACGAGGCGGCTCGCAATTGTCTGTTGCAACTCCAGGAGCGGCGGCACGCGCTCGCGCCGGTCAACCAACTCCGCGTAACTCTTCCCCACTTCGAGCGACCACGCAAACAACTTCCGCCGCCACCCTTGAGCCGATGTGCCCTTCTTTACGATGCGGTGATAAACCTTCTCGAACAGGCGCGGCACGGCCGTCATGATCGTCGGGCGCACCTCGCGCAGGTATTCGGCGAGTTGATCCACGGACGGCGCGTAGTAGACGGAGACCCCGTTCCAGCAGAAGACGTAGAAGACCGTGCGCTCGAAGATGTGCGAGAGCGGGAGGACGGAGAGCGAGATGTCGTCCGTCCGGATCGGGAGCGCGCTCGTGATGGCGAGCACGTTCGAGACGAAGGCCGCGTGCGTGAGCATGACGCCCTTCGGCTCGCCCGTCGTGCCGGAGGTGTAAATGATGGTGGCGAGATCGTCGGCCTGAATCGCGCCGAGCAGGCGTTCAAACTCGCCGGGGTCTGCCGCGTCGCGCTCCGCGCCCGCGCGCTCCAACGCTTCGAGGGTCGAGGCGTCCGTGTGTCCGGCGGCATCTTCCGCGTCGAAGAAGATCACGCGCTCGATGCGGCCGTAGCCTTCGACTCCGGCGCGGGCGTGGCGATAAACTTTTTTCCCGGAGACGAACAGCACGCGCGCCTCGGAATCCGACAGGATATAGCGCACCTGCTCGACGGCCTGCGTCGTGTAGATGGGCACGTTCACCGCGCCGAGGCTGAGGATGGCGAGGTCGGCGATTGACCATTCCGGGCGGTTCTCCGACAACAACGCCACGCGGTCGCCCGCACGCACGCCCGACGCCGCCAGCCCCAACGCGACCGCGCGCACGCGCGCCACGACCGCCGCCCCCGTCATGTGCTCCCACGCGCCCGCGCGCTTCTGGTTCAGCGCATCGGGCTTCGAGTGCCGCCGCAAAGCGTCGAGACAAATTCCCGGCAGCGTCGGCGCGGCGTCGGATGTTCGAGGTGTTCCGGTCATAGATTAAGTGAAGCCGTCGGTGGTCGGTGGTCAGTGGTCAGTGGTCAGTGGTCAGTTGTACTTCGCTCCGATCAGTTGATCAATTCTATCTTTAGCGACTTGCACGTGCCTGCTGTGCAACGGGCTATCGACCGTGGGCAACCGCCGACTGACGGCCGTTCCCTTTACGCCGCGCGCGCTTCGCCCTCGCCGCCCGTCTCCGCGCTCGAAGTGCTCCGGCTCCGGCGTTTGCGACGCGAGCGACGTTTGGCGTCCGGCGCATCGACGCGCCCGTCGAGGGAGGCGAGCGCGGCGAGCAAGAGGAAGAGGAGCGCGTTGGAAGTGATGTGCAGCGAGAACTCGAAGAAGCTGTGGACGAGCACGGCGAAACAACCGGCGAGCGCGCCCGCCGCCACGCCGCGCCGGTACTTGTCGGGCGAATTGAAGCGCGAGAAGCCGTAGCGAAAGAGCATGAAGATGAAGAACAGGCCGAGCGCGCCGCCGACCAGCCCGGCGTCCGAGAGAATCTGCAAGTAGTCGTTGTGCGCCTGTTCGAGACGCGTCGCGCCGTTCAAAACGTCGTGCCGCGTGTAGGCCACGGCGAACGCGCCGAGTCCCGCGCCGAGCAGCGGGTGCTGTTTGATCACGCCCCACGTCCCTTGCCAGAACTGCAAGCGCCCGGAGGTGGGGTCGTCGGAGTTCACCGTGCCGAACAGGCGCGCGAGGGATTCTTCGCCGCCGAGCCAGACCGCGCCCACGAGCAGCGCGACGACGAGCGCAAACCCGATCCCGACGCGCGCCAGCGCGCCGCGCACCCGCGACTCGGCCGCCGCGCCCTCCTCCGCTTCCCTCTTGTCTTTGCGCCGCACGATGCGCGCGATGGCCGCGATGAACAACACCTCCGCACCGAGGCTGATGATGCCGCCGCGCGATGCGGTCAGCACCAACGCCGCGCTCATGATGACGATGGCGAAGACGTAGAGCAGGCGACGCTCGACGGCAATCGCGCCGGAGACGAGCAGGCCGAGCGGGAGCGCGAGCGTCAGCTCCATGTAGGCGGCGAAGTGGTGGCGGTTGATGAAAGGGCCGAAGGGGAGCGC
Source organism: Pyrinomonadaceae bacterium (assembly GCA_035644995.1). Lineage (GTDB taxonomy): Bacteria > Acidobacteriota > Blastocatellia > Pyrinomonadales > Pyrinomonadaceae > JAIVJZ01. Next base: position 6,175 of record DASQNL010000739.1, read on the forward strand.
GAACTTCGGCTGGCGGAACCAGTAAATCTGCGTGGGGTTGGTGAAATACTGGAACATGCCGAAGAGGGCGAGCAGGAACCCGAAGATCGTCACGACGCGCACGAAGAGGCGCAGGCGGCCGGGGCTGTCCGTGTAGACGAGCGCGGCGCAGAAATAGATGATGAGCGAGCCGAGTTGGAGGAGCACGAAGCGCGTCGCGTGGGGGTCGAGCGAAAGCGAGCGCGCCGGGGCGTTCGTCAACCCGCCGACCGCCGCCGCCTCGCCCGCGCCGCCGAGCGGGAGCAACTGCACCAGCCCGACGACGAACAAACCGACGAGGGACAATTGCAACAAATTGCGACTCACACGCAGACGACGTGTGCGCCACGCGTCTACCGCCCAGAGCACGACGACCACCCCCGCGCCCGCCTGAAAGAAGCCAATCGCCCACGATTGCACCGTGCCGAAGGCGAGCGTCGAGAGCACCACCGCGAGACACAGCGTGAGGATGATAAAGCGACTCGCGAGCGTGCGCGGTTCCGCTGGCGCGCCGGCGCGGCGCGGCGGGCGTTCCGGTCTCGACGGAGGCGCGGCGGCCTCGGTCGCGTCAGGTGCGTCCGGCGTTGCGTCCGCTCGTGTTGGCTCCGCCGCCGCCGAGGCGTTGGAGGTTGAAGTTGTCATACCAGACTTTTCCGAAAATGGGGCAGGTGGCGGCCGGGCAGGCCGGGCTGACGACGCGCAGCGTGACGGCCTGCACGCCCGGCGCGGTCGTGAAATCGAGCGCGACCGCGTGCCAGTCGCTCGTGCCGTCGGCGAGTGGCGGCGAAGCGGCGAGCACGCGGTCGGGCTGCGCCGCGTTCACGATCTCGGTCACGAGCGTCGCCACGCCCTTCAACTCTTCCGTCCGCACGTAATAGGCGAGCCGGTAGCGCGTCTGCGGTTCGACGGTCACGAGTTGCGAGATGTTTCTGAAGTTGAGCGTGTTCGGGGCGTTGAAGGCCAGCCGCAAACTGCGCGCGCCTTCCTGCTGCGTGCGCTCGTCGAGTCCCATCTGCACGCCCGCGAGCGGCACGACCTGCCACTCGAAAGGGTTCTTCCCCGGCGCGCCCACCGCCGCTTCAAACCCGCCGTTCATGATCCGTTCCGGGGCGGCCTCCGTCGGCTCGCCCTCCGTGGCGAAGAGTTCCCGGTGCATCGTGAGCACGTCGTGAAAGCGTTTGGCCTCGAAGAAACGGAGCAACAACTTTTCGCCCGTCGCGCGGTGGAGCTTGCGTTGCGGCGCGTCGAAGCCCTCCCACAACTGCCGCGCGTCGTCCAACCGTTTCAGCGTGATCAGATGTTCCATCAATTGCCCGCGCGCGCGCGCCGAGTTGCCCACCACCGCCAGCACCGCGGGCACGTCCGCGTTGTGAAAACGCCACGACAGTTCGATCACTTGCGGCAGGAATTTTTCGGAACCCAACTCGCCCGCGCGGCGCAACTCCGCGAACGCCTCTTCGGTGCGCCCTTGGCGGAGCAGCAAGTTGCCGAGAAACCAGCGCGGGTCTGGATAGTTGGGCGCGAGTTCGACGGCGCGGCGCAGAGCCGCTTCGCTCCCGCGCGCGTCGCCGACGAGTCCGCGCACGCGTCCCAACTCCATGAAAAAACGGAAGTCGTGCGGCGACAGGCGCGCCGCCTCTTCGTAACGCCGCGCCGCCTCCGGCAACTCTTCGGGCAGAAAACTCCGCTCGCGCAGGCGTGCAATCGTGAAGTGCGCGTGCGGGTCTTTGGGCGCGAGCCGCGCCGCCGCCTGCGCCCCGTTGATGTCCGGCAGCCACTCCGCCATCGTGTTCCCGATGCACCAACGCATCCCGAACCACGCCCCCGACAACACCAACGCCACCGGCACGAGCAGCAACACGCGCCCCCACGCGGCGCGCAGCTCGATGGTCTTGATCTGGTCTTTCATTTAGTCGGTAGTCGGTTGTCCGTGGTCAGTTGTCCGTCGTCAGTTGTCCGTGGTCAGTTGTTTTATCTCTTCCGCAAGCTGAGATTTTATCTGTAGCCCGCCGCTCGCGCCGCGCGAACAACTGACAACTGACAACTGACAATGCTTCAGTTCAGTTGATCGATCTGGATGCGCATGCGCTTGAGGGTGATCTGGGCTGACTCGCAATCTTGCAGGATGGCGGCGAGCCGCTCGTCGGAAATTTGCGTGCTTGAGATCAGGACTTCGGCGACGCGCTGTTCCTCGCAGATGCTCCTGAGCGCGCCGTTGCCGCCAAAGACGCGCAGGCCGTGAATGACTTTCCCTTTTTTGTGCGGGTCGTCGTCAACGAAGCCGACGGGCGTCAGTTGCAGTTCGCGGTTGTTGAGCACCTCGCGCAGCAGCAGTTCGCCGCCGTCGCCCGCCCCGTAGATCAAGACGCGACGCGTGCCGCGCGTCTCGTGCACGGGCAGCGCGTGGCGAAACAGGCGGAAGGCGAAGCGGCTGCCCGCGAGCATCATGAAGAGGATCATCGTATCGAGCACGAAGACGGCGCGCGACAACCCCTCGAAGCGAAACGCTACAAGCAGCGCGAGCACGCTCCCGACCGAACCGAGCAGAACGGCTTTGGCAAACACCACGATCCCGTCCACGCTGATGTAACGCCACAACCCGCGATAGACGCCCGCCGCCAGAAACGCGAACATCTTCACGCAAACCAGCACGGGCACCGTGCGTAAAAACAGGTTCCACGCGCCCGTCTCCGCAATCGGCCCGAACAAGAGCGTGTACGCGCTGTAATAGGAGAGGATGATCAGCACCAGGTCGAGCAGCACCTCGAAGATGCGCCGCTTATAGGAGAGGTCTACGAAGAAGGCGACGAGCGGCTTCTCGCGCGCCTTCAACACTTCCTCTTCCTCGTAAACTTTGACGCCCGCCAGGTACACGCCGAGGAGCGCGAGCACGACCGTGAAGCCGACGATGGCCGCGATGCTCACGTCGAGTTTCGTCCGGCTGACGAGAAGGGCGAGCACGCCCGACAATCCCGCGAAGCCGTAGAGCATCCACACGGCGCGCCGCTCCGTCATGCCGAGCGCGACGAGACGATGCGAGGTGTGGTCGCGCCCGCCCTGCGAGGCCGAACGTCCCGACAGTTTCCTGAGAATGGTGACGAAGGTCGTGTCGAAGATCGGGATCAGCAGGATCAGCACCGGCACCGCGAGCACGACCATGAACGAGCGCGAACGCGCCCCCGACGCGCTCATCAACGCCGCGCTCGCCAAAAAGAAGCCGATGAACATCGAGCCGCAATCGCCCATGAAGATCGTCGCGGGGTTGGAATTGTAGGCGAGGAACCCGACGAGCGCGGCGGTGAAAATGCCGAGCATCAAGGCCTCCGCCGGTTGCCCGTTGACGACGAAACTCGCGGACAGGAAAGCGGAGGCGATGGCGGCGATCCCGGCGGCCAGCCCGTCCATGTTATCGAGCAGATTGAGCGCGTTCGTGATGCCGACGAGCCAGAAGATCGTGATCGCCATGTTCAAGGAGGGCGACGCGCTCCACGGCAGCGTCAGCCCGTAATAGACGACGAGGCTCGCGCCCATCACCTGCCCGATCAACTTCTGGTAGGGCTTGACGTGAACGATGTCGTCGATGAGGCCGACCACGAACAGGAACGCGCTCGCCAAAATCACGACCCACCCGTAAGGCCGGTGCGGCATCTGTCCGAGGAAGGCGAGATAAGAGATGATGACGGTCAGGAACACGGCCAAACCGCCCATCATCGCCGTCGGTTTATTGTGCCAGCGATCCGCCTTCGGCTGCGCCACCAAGCCCCAGTGCCGCGCCAGCCGCCGCACCACCGGCGTCAGCGCGAGCGCGAGCGCAAACGACACGACGATCGGAAGAAGATTTAAACTGCCGAAATACATGAGCAACTGCCAATTGATGCTATTTTGAAGTCAACTGAAAAACTATTCGCTGCGAATGGATAAGTCAAGTGGAGTAAAGCGCATAATTCATATAATACCTCTACGCTTTATAAAGCCTTTGGCGAATAGCCGGCATTTCCCTTTGCCCTTCTGCCTCTTCACATAATCTTCTGATAGCCTCTTCGCAATATTGCTCGTTGTTATCGATCAAAACACAATTACGGCCGAGAGTTAAAGCTGCGATTCCAGTCGTACCGCTCCCCCCAAAAGGGTCAATTACCAGACCGTCCTCCGGGCAAAGCAATTTGATAAAGAACAGTGGCAACTCAACTGGAAATACTGCCGGGTGCCCCTTGTTCTTGCCTACGAGTGCGCGGGTAATAACGTTGGAAGGGACATTATCGGAAGGGGTAAATTCCTCTTCTTCGGAGGGTGCGGCACTACTTAATACGTTGGAAGGTAAAACTGTTTCTTTGCCAACCCACTTGGAAATATCTCGCCCGAATCCGCTCTCATTTACTGAATTGTGGCGGCTGAGATCATTCTGGCCTAACTTATTGAGTCGAGACTCCACCCATTCGCCGATTGGCTTACGTACCCCGTCAGGATTGAAGTAAGGGCGGGTTGATTTCGCCAAATGAAAGCAATACTCCCATCCATCGCGCAACCGTGTCGGCCAATAGCCCGGCATTGGATTCGTTTTATGCCATAAGTAATCATCTATCGAAAACCATCCTCGTGCGCATAAGGCTTCAATCGTGTGCCACACGTAACGATGACGAACACCATTAACAACTTTGTCCTTAATGTTCAGCAATAGGCTGCCGGACGGCTTTAGCGCATTAAAAAAAGGCTCGTGAAAGTTTAAAAACCATTTTACGTACTCATCCGGGTGTACGCCGTCATAATGTTTTTGACGTGCATCCGCATAAGGCGGAGATGTCACGATCAGGTCGGCCTGCCCGGTGAAGGCACTTAACTTCACTCGGCTGTCACCACAAATTACGGAACAGGTAGCCTTCGCTTTTTTAACAATCACTTTATTGTTCAATGAATTCACCGTCACGCCCTACATTAAGACAGTCATTTATTGCAGAAAAAGCTAACCAGTTTATAAGGGTCATTGAAATTGCCTAACTCATCGACCAGGCCGGCTTCCGCACAAGATTCGCCGAAAGAATCTAACAGTTGCGCCGGCACGTCTATTTGCGTCGGAAGGTCTTCCGGCGAATACGAGGAAACGAGCACATCAAGTACGAGTGTCATAATTTCCTCATATGAAGCGTTGGTGAAGAACGGCCAGAAAAAATCGGACAGCCACACTTCCGTATTAATGGAATGGGCGATCTTTGTTTTTTGTTCTCGCTTGATGTACCTCACGCCTCTGTCCATGGCGATACCGAAAACGCAACAATATGGCCCTGTCCTGTTTTTATCTACTTTAGCTACATTTTCAAGAGCTTGAATCGCCTTCGGCCAATCTGCGCCGCCCATCGTATTGCTTCGGTTTTTGACTGACACATAAAGACTCAAGGGTTCTCTGCCGGCGTCCAGAAATTTGATCGTCGCGTTGAAGTCTCCCTCCGCTGCGCCAATATCCGAGACGCTTTCAAATCTCTTTGTCTGCCGCGCACAATCTATCACCAAGTATTGATACCGCCAGCCCGAATTCATCCTTTCCTTTTGCAAAGTCCTGTTACGAAATTGCTCCACAGCTACATCTCTGTAATTCTTCTGATATATTTGGTGGGCCGTGGCCGCCGGGTCGCCGCAGTATTTTCTAAAATACTTGAATAGTTCTCTCCCCTCCTTCCTATAAATAATTTCAAGTTCGTCCGCTTTGGCTTCGGCCGGTAAAGATAAAATTTCGCGTCTTGACTTCCTGCCGGCATTGGCGATAGCCGACCGGATTAAAGATTTAATAGTCTCGACTGAGATTTTAAGTTTATGCGGCGCGAGCAAAGAATCATCGAGGCAGCCATAATAAGGGCTGGTCTCGTCCTGAACTCTCGGATAATTCTGGGGAATTGTTTTAGTGGATTTTGCCATACCTGCATCTCATTGCCCGCTGTGGTGCGCGATCACTTTTTGGAGGATGCCGTCGAGTTTTTCGGTCGGGTGAAAGCCCGTGAGCGCGCTCACCTTCGAGATGTCGGGGACGCGGCGCGGCATGTCCTCGAAGCCCTCTTCGTAGGCTTCGTCGTAGGGCATGAAGACGATCTCGGAAGTTGACGCGGTCAGTTCCTTCACGCGCTTGGCGACTTCGAGAATGGAGACCTCTTCGTTCGAGCCGATGTTGAAGACTTGCCCCACCGCCTCCGGCGCATCCATCAACTTCATCAGCGCGCCCACCACATCGCCGACGTAGCCGAAGCAGCGCGTCTGCTGGCCGTTGCCGTAGACCGTGATCGGGCGACCGGCGAGCGCCTGCCTGACGAACGTGGGGATGACCATGCCGTACTGCCCGGTTTGCCTCGGCCCCACGGTGTTGAAGAGACGGACGACGACCGTCGGCAGTTTCTTCTCGCGCCAGTAGGCGAGGGCGAGAAACTCGTCGATGGCCTTCGAGCAGGCGTAGCTCCAACGCCCCTTGGTCGTCGCGCCCATCACGAGGTTGCCGTCTTCGCGGAAAGGAACTTCCGCGCTCAGGCCGTAAACCTCCGAGGTTGAGGCGACGAGCACCTTCTTCTTCTTCTTGTTGGCGAGACTCAAGATCACTTCCGTCCCGCGCACGTTCGTCTCGATGGTTCTGACCGGGCTTTCGACGATCAGCTTCACGCCGACGGCCGCGGCCAGATGAAAGATCACGTCGCACTGATCGACCAGTTCGGCGCAGACGGGCACGTTATGCACGCTGTCAATCGTGTAATGAAAACGCGGGTGCGTCTTTAAGTGCGCGATGTTCTCGAAGCTGCCCGTCGAGAGATCGTCAACCACGTAGACTTCGTCGCCGCGTTCCAGATAAGCGTCCGAGAGATGCGACCCGATGAAGCCCGCCCCGCCCGTTATTAAAACTCGCAAATGTCAGTCTCCTTTCACGCGCGCCGACCTGACCGACGGCACGCTCCCCTGCTGCGACGCCACCGCCGCCACCGAAGGCGACGGCGATAGTTCGCTATAAAGATTGAGCACATCCCGCACCAGACGCTCCTTGGAATAATGCTCCGTTACGAACGCCTGCCCCCGCTCGCCCAACTCCCGTCTGAACGCTTCGTTCCCGGCAAGCTGCCACAAGGCTTCGCAAAACGCCTCCGCGTCGTTTGTGCCGACGCGCACGCCGCGCTCGCAATAGACGTAGCCGGAGGCGGCGGCGGCCGGATTCGTTTTACTCTCCTCCGTCTCCGGCGACCTCAAGACGAACGGCTCTCCGAGCAGATCGACGACGCCGCCCACCGCCGTCGCCACGACGGGACGCGCGTTCGCCATCGCTTCGATAAGCGTGAGCGGCGTGCCCTCGTTCAAGGATGTGAGCGCGACGATGTCGAGCGCGGCGTAAAAGTTTTCCGGGTCGGAGCGCGTGCCCGTAAACGTCACGCGCTCCGCGATGCCGAGCGCGCGCGCCTGCGCTTCGAGTTCGCCGCGCAGGTGCCCGTCGCCGATCACGACGAAGCGCACGCGCCGCGCCGCCGCGCCCGTCGCCTCCGCCTCACGCTTTAAAAACGTCTGCGCGACTTCGAGGAAAAACTTGTGGTTCTTGATCTCCGTCAGCCGCCCGACGATACCGACGAGCACTTCCTCCGCGCCCGCCCCGAAAACGTCGCGCGCCGCCGCCCGCCGCGCGCTCCAACCGGCGAAGGCTTCCAAGTCCAGACCGAGCGGGATCACTCTGAACTGCGCGGCGCGCCCCACGCCGAACTGCCCGTGAATCTCCCGGAACTGCTGTTGGCTGATCGCCACGATCCTGTCGGTCGCCGTGCGCGCGAGCAGGCGTTCGATGGTCAGGAAAATGAGCGTCTTCAGCCGCCCGTAGTAACTGTGAAAGATGTGCCCGTGGTACGTATGCACGAAGCGGCACGCGCGCGGTCGCCCGACGAGCGCGCGCGGCGTCAGCCAGCGGTAGCACAGCCCGGCGACGCGTCCGACCGTTCCGGCCTTCGCCGTGTGCGTGTGCACGATGTCCGGGCGCAGCCGCCGCAGCAGGCGATACAGTTTCCAGACCGCCAACGCATCCTTCGGCGACACCTCGCGGCTCATCTCCGGCAACAGGACGGGCACGACCCCCAGCCCGGCCGCGAAATAACTCATGTCGTCCTCACCCGGCGGCACCGTTCCCGCGATCAACTCCGACTCGATGCCGAAACGCCGCGTCGCGGCCGTCAGCCACGCCACGTGCTTCGCCGGGCCGCCCACGTTCAAACGCGCGATGATGCGAACAACTTTCATAGTCAGTTGTCAGTTGTTCGTGGTCAGTTGTTTTACGTCTCGCGGAAGCCGAGACGTTTATTTACAGCCCGCCGCCCGTGAATTACGAACAACTGACCACTGACCACGGACAACTGACAGCCTTTCAATCTTCCATCCGGTAAATCGTCGCCGGGTCGTCTTCGTGCCTGATCTCGTCGATCTCTTCTCTTTTGCCCGCGCCCATGTAGAGGCGGTTGGGGCAGTTGATGACGATGCCGGAAATGCTCCCGATGTTGCGATAGGCGTGCACGACGCCCTTGGGCACGAGCACGGCCTTCGGGTTGTCCGCGCCGACGTAGAGCGTCATCACGCGGTTGTAAGTTTCCGAATCCGGCCGGTTGTCCCAGAGCCGCAGCTTAAAATTCGAGGGGCCGATGAAGACGAAAAAGTCGGCCTGATCGACGTGCTCGTGCGGCCCGCGCTGCACCGCCGGCTCGGTCGAGGAGATGTAGCACATCGCCGGGAAATACTCCGCCTCCAACTCGTCGTGGCGGAACAACTCGGCGAGCCAGCCGCGCTCGTCCACAAACTTGCCGACGGCGCGCACCACGACATCGCGTATCTGGCCGCGCTTGAATTGCGCGGCGGCGGCGGCGGGCGGCTCGCGCTCAGGCATGGTTTGCATTGACAGACTCCATCTTGTTTGCGCCCGTCTGGGCGACGAGTGTGCCGGCGTGCAGCAGGCTTTCGAACGTGCCCGCGTCAGTCCACCAGCCTTTCAGTTCGTTCCAGGTCATCTCGCCGCGCTCGATGTAGGCGTTGTTCACGTCGGTGATCTCAAGTTCGCCGCGCTCGGAGGGCTTGAGCGTCTTGATGATCTCGAAGACCTCGGCATCGTACATGTAGACGCCGATCACGGCGTAGTCGGACTTCGGGGCGCGCGGCTTCTCCTCGATGCGCACGACGCGCGAGCCTTCGAGTTCGGGCACGCCGAAACGCTGCGGGTCGGAAACTTGCTTGAGGAGTATCTTCGCGCCGCCGCCCTGATGCCGGTAGGCGCGCACGGCCTGACAGATGTTGCGCTCGATGATGTTGTCGCCCAGCACGATGCAGACGGGCGCGCCGTCGGCGAAGTCTTCGCACAGCGAGAGCGCGGCCGCGATGCCGCCCTCGCCTTCCTGATACGTGTAGTTGAGATGCTTGAGGCCGAACGCCTTCCCGTTCTTCAACAGCTTCAGGAAATCCCCGGCCGAGTTGCCGCCCGTCACGATCATGATGTCCCTGATCCCGGCGTTCACCAAAGTCTGGATCGGGTAATAGACCATCGGCTGATTATAAACCGGCAGCAAGTGCTTATTCGTCACCGCCGTCAGCGGCATCAGACGCGATCCGAGTCCCCCGGCCAGTACGATTCCTTTCACAATTACGCTCCTCCGAATGCGAATTTGTCCGTGGTCAGTTGTCAGTCGTCAGTTGTCCGTTGTCAGTTGTCCGTGGTCAGTTGTCAGTTGTCCGTGGTCAGTCGTCCGTGGTCGGTTGTTCAATTCGATCTTTAGCAACTCGTGTAATCGCCACATGCAACTGACAACTGACCACGGACAACTGACTATTGACCACCGACCAATCAATCAATAAACCGCTCAAACCATAACTCAAGCATCAAGAGCGTCCACAACTGGTGGGCGTAGTCTCTCTCGCCGCGCGTGTGGAGTTCGACCATGCGGGTGACGGCTTCGGGTTTGAAGAAGCCGCGCCCCAGAGCCTTTTCCGAGAGCAGCGTGTCGCGCAGGAATTTTTGCATCTCGCCGCGCAGCCAGTGGCCGATGGGGACGCCGAAGCCCATTTTGCGCCGCTGCAAATTCTCGGCGGGGAGCAGTTTCGCCAACACGCGTTTGAGGAGATACTTCGTCGTCAAACCGCGCAGTTTCAGGTTCTCCGGCAAACTCGCGGCAAACTCTATCACGTGATGATCCAGAAACGGAGAACGCGCTTCGAGCGAGACGGCCATCGAAGCGATGTCCACCTTGACGAGCAGGTCGTTGGGCAGGTAGGTCATCGTGTCGGCCAAGAGCGAGGCATCGACCAGCCCCGCGCCGTTGGCGTGCGCGAACCACGGCGCGACGAAATCGGCGGCATGATGCGCGCTCATCTCGCGGCGGAAATCATCCGTGTAGAGCGCGTCTTTGGCGGGCGTGTCGAGCACGCTGACCCAGCGCATGTAGCGTTCGACGGTGGGGAGCGAGGCGGCGTCGAGAAAGCGTTTGAGGTCGCGGGCGCGGCTGCGGCGCGTCTCCGAAGTGGGATAGAGCGCGACGAGTTGCTTGATCAGCCCTTCGCGCAAGAGGCCGGGCACGCCGCGATATTTGCCCGCGAGTTTCATCGCGGCGTAGCGTTCGTAACCGGCGAAACACTCGTCGCCGCCGTCGCCGTTCAGAGCGACGGTGACGTGGCGGCGCGTCTCGCGCGAAACGTAGTAGGTCGGGATCGCGGAGGAATCGGCGTAAGGCTCGCCGTAATGCTCGACGAGCGTCGGCAACACTTCCATCGCGTCCGGGCGGACGATGAACTCGTGGTGCTCCGCGCCGACGTGTTCGGCGACGCGGCGCGCGTGGTGGAGTTCGCTGAAATCCTGTTCCTCGAAGCCGATGGAGAAAGTTTTGACCGGCGCGGACGAAACCTCGCTCATCAACGCGACGACCGCCGACGAATCCACGCCGCCGGAGAGGAACGCGCCGAGCGGCACTTCCGACATCAGGCGCACGCGCACCGCCTCGCGCAAAATCTCCACGGCGCGCTCGCCCGCCTCCTCTTCGTTCATCCGCGTCTTGTGCGAAAAGTCGGGCTGCCAGTAACGCTCGGTCTCGATCTCGCCGTCGCGCGTGTAGCGCAGGGTGTGGCCGGGTTCGAGTTTGTGTATGTCGCGGTAGGCGGTGAGCGGCGCGGGCACGCACATGAAAGTTAGGTAATGATGAATGGCCTCGCGGTTGACCTCGCGGCCGACCTGCGGGTGCCGGAGCAGCGCGCTGAACTCCGAGCCGAAGACCAGCCCTTCGCTCACGCGCGCGTAGAGCAGGGGCTTTTTCCCGACGCGGTCGCGCGCGAGGAACAACTCCTCCGTGCGTTCGTCCCAGACGGCGAAGGCGAACATGCCGCGCAGGTGTTTCGGGCACTCCGCGCCGTACTCGTCGTAGGCGTGGATGACGACTTCGGTATCGCAGTCGGTGTGAAACTCGTGGCCGAGTTGTTCGAGCCGGGCGCGAACTTCTTTGTAGTTGTAGATTTCGCCGTTGAAGACGATCCAGGCGGTGCGGTCGGCGTTGTGCATCGGCTGCTGGCCGCTCTTGAGATCGATGATGGCGAGGCGGCGCATGGCGAGGCCGACGCCCGCGCCGTGATAAAAGCCGTCCTCGTCGGGGCCGCGATGGCGAATCGCCTCGCACATCCGCCCGAGCACGGCCTCGTCAACCGCGCCGCGCCTGCGATCCACAATTCCCACGATCCCGCACATAATTCAGTTGCCCTCCGCCACGCTCGTCACCTGCTTCGCCACGCCCGCCGCCCCCTGCTGCGGCTGCGGCGGCTGTCCCTCAATTTGCGTTTGCCGCCGCCGCTTTCTCCCCATCACCTCTTTGCGCGACGCGCTGGCCTGGCGCACGCGCTCCTCCCGCCGCTCCTTCATCAGCACGAAGCCGACGGCGACGAAGATGAAATAGAAGACCAGCAACTGCGACCGCTGCCGATAAGCCGTCCCCACGTTCCCCTGAAAAATCGAATACGCCAAGGTCAACATCGTCGTGAACAGGATGATCGGCAAGGCTTGCCGCAAACGATACTTCAGCGTGAACCACCCGCCCAAGACCAAGAGCGGAAAGCTCCCCCACCACAACATCATCTCCGGCAAGGTGATGCTCTG
>DASQNL010000740.1:0-2557 GCA_035644995.1 Pyrinomonadaceae bacterium
AGGCCGGTGTCGTAACGGCGCAGGCGGTTTTTGGTGAAGTCGAGCGTGGTGCGCAGGGCGTTCGTCGGCTGGTAAGCGAACGTGCCGCGAAACTCTAAGAGACCGCCGCGGCCGGGGTCGAGGGGCGGCGGCGGGGGTTGCTTCGCCGGGTTGGCGGGGTCGGGGTTGGCGAGGAGGCGCAAGTATTCCTGATAGGCGGGGCTGGCGAGATAGTCGAGGTAGACGGGGCTGACGCGCGGGAAGCGGCGATTCGCGCCGAAGTCGAAATCGAAATGGCCGTCGCGATAGAGCGCGCGCCAACTGAACGAATATTTTTTGTTCGGGCGATAGCCGCCGAAGAAGAAGTAGTGATTCTTGCGCGAGGAGCGTTCGGAATCCTCGCCGGCGAACGCGCCCGCTTGCCCGGCCGAGCGGCGCGCGCCGAACTCCTCTTCGATCAGACGCTCGTAGGCGTATTCGTAGGCCGCGCCGAAGTTGAACTGCTTCTGGAAGAAGAACTGGAAATTCGTCTCGCTCTCCCACGCCTGGCTGCGCCCCTGAAAATCGTGGCTGATGAAAGAGAAATTGTGGACGTGCCAGTTGACGAGGGCGGCTTTGGGTTTGGGCGTCGTGTTGTAAGCGGTGTAGAGGCTGTGGAAGTTGTCGTTGGTGCGCGAGGTGAAGCCCACGTCGGCGCGGTAGTCGGCGGTGTTGCCTTCGCTGTAATACTCGTAGCTGAGGTTGCGGCCGGTGTGCGCGTAGTTGAACGTATAGCCGAGGCCGCGCCCGGTGCGCAGTTCGTCGGCGTCGCGGTCGGGGTTGTAGAAGGCGCGGTGCGAAGTGGTGCCGACGAGGGAGAAACTGACGGAGGTTTGCGGGTCGAGTTTGAAGCGGCCGTCAACGCCGCCCGTCTGGTTGTGCCGTTCCTTAAACTGCGAGGTGGTGGCGACCGCGCCGAGGGTGTGCTCCTGCCCGACGTTGCGGTTGAGACGGAAGACGCCGATAAAAGCGTTCTTGTCGAGAAAGCGAATCGCGCCCTGCGGCCGGCCGGGCAGCCGACGCTCCTCTTCCTGAATCGCGCGCGTGCGGTCGTCCACGGAGAAGTTGCCGGGGCCGTTGTCGCTCGCCACGAGGATGCCGTAGGTGTTCGCGCCGCGCCTGCCCGTCAGCTTCAAAGCGATGTCCGGATCGACGATGGCGCGCGTGTTGACGACGCCGAGCGGCGTCTGAAAGATTTCGATGCCTTCGAGGAAGAACGGGCGGCGTTCGGGAAAGAAGATCGGGAAACGCTGGTTGGTCGTGACGACCAACTGATCCGCTTCGACCTGCGCGAAGTCAGGGTTTAAGGCGAGGTCGAGCGTCATCGTCGGCGAGATGGCGAACTTGCCGGTAAAGCCGGGGTCTAGTTTGACCGGCTGATTGACGAAGCGTCCCGGCTCGACGAAGCCGAAGGGCGCGTCGCGGGGCGCGACGGTGCGCACGCGCCGCCCCTCTTCCGAAAGCGTGAGGCTCGGAATGAGATCGATGGTGCGCTCGGTGGAGATGTTTTCGAGTCCCGTGATGCGCCCGGCCTGATTGAGCACGCCGCTGATGTCGCGCGAGATCGGCATCCAGGAATCGGTCTCGTTGTTGAACCGCTGAATCTGCCGGAAGATTTGCAAGCCCCACTGCTTGCCCTGCCCCGACTCGTACTTGAGCGACTTGAACGGGATCGCCACCTCGACCACGTAGCCGTCCGGCGCGAGCGCGCCCTTCGACTCCATCACGAGGTCGAAGCTGAAATCCACGCCCTGCCCCTCGGTGCGGATGCCGTCCTGTTGGATGCCGAGCGGGTTGAAGATGAGCACGTAAGCCTTGCGGCGGTCGTTGAACGTGTCGAGCAGGACGCGCACGCTGTCTTCATTCGCGAGCACGTCGTCGCGCTTGGCGACCGTGGCGCGCACCTTGCCCGGCTCATCGTGCGCGTGGAAGGCGATGTAGAGCGTGCGCGCGTCGTAGGCCATGTACACTTCGGTCGGGAGCGAGGGCGCGATGTTGTCGCCGGGGCTGATCTGGTAGAAGTCTTTGAGCACGGCGGCCTGCCGCCAGATGTCGTCGTCGAGCTTGCCGTCGAGCACGGGCGGACGCTCCGCGCGCGGGATACGCACGGGCGCGGCCTTTTCCGGCGGCAACGCGACCGAACCTTTGGCGACCATGAGCGGCACGGCGGCCTCGCTCACGGGCGTCGTGCCGCGTTCGGGCGTGACCGCGCCGGCCGACGTGCCGACGGTGGAGAGCGGCCGCGTGCCGGGGTCATCGTCGGGCGCGGGCGGCTGCTCGCCCGGCGGCGAAATTTTCTTGCCGTCGGCGGGCGCGCTCGCGGCGGGCGCGGGCGTGGTGGGTGACGGGGCGGTCTGCCCGGCCGCTTGCGCGGCGACGGCGAGCGGGCAGGACAAGGCGAGCGCGATCATCAACAGAGCTTTTATTCTCATAACGTTTCAGGAAAGTGACGGGTGACAGGTGACAAGTTGAAGACCATCTCCGTGCTTTAACTTGTCACCCGTCACCTTTCACCCGTCACCTATCACTTGTCACCTGT
>DASQNL010000741.1:0-1881 GCA_035644995.1 Pyrinomonadaceae bacterium
GCGCGACCGCAAAACCGCCATGCGCCAACTCGAACAATCGCTCAAACGACTCCGCACTGACTACCTCGACCTCTGGCAAGTTCACGAAGTTATCCACGACAACGATCCCGACCTGCACTTCGCTGCGGGCGGCGTCATCGAAGCGCTGGAGCAGGCGCGGCGCGAGGGCAAGGTGCGCTTCGTAGGTTTCACCGGCCACAAAGACCCCGCGATTCACCTCAAGATGCTCGCGCACGACTACCCGTTCGACACCTGCCAGTTTCCCCTGAACCCCTTCGACGCCACCTTCCGCAGCTTCGAGCAACAGGTCTTGCCCGAAGTCATACGGCGCGGCATCGCCCCGCTCGGCATGAAGAGTCTGGGCGGCGGAGGCGACGCGATCAGGAAACGCGTCGTCACCGCGAGCGAGGCTTTGCGCTACGCGATGAGTCTCCCCGTCGCCTCGACCGTCTCCGGCATGGACTCGCTCAAAGTGCTCCGTCAAAACTTACGCATCGCGCGCAGTTTCACGCCCATGAGCGCCGAAGAGATGCAAGCCCTGCGCACGCGCTGCGCCGCGGACGCCGCCGACGGCCACTTTGAACTCTACAAGACTTCAAAGAAGTACGACGGCCCGCCGGGACGCAAACAACACAAGTTCCCTTCAGAAGAAGAACTCGCCGCGTGAGCCGATGAGCACGACGAGCGGCATGTCCCGAAGACAGCGCATCATCGTCGTGCTCGCGGCGTCGCTCGCCTTTCTCTGCAAACTCTATCTCGCGCTCTTCACCGAAGGCTCGCTCGACGCTGCCTCCTACGCCGACTACCTCGCGAAGGTGGAGCAACTCGGCGGCGTCGGCGCGTATCACGTGCGCGGCGTGTTCAATAATCCCTTCAACAACCCGCCCTTCGTCATCCACTTCCTGAAAGCAGTCGGCTGGCTCGCGCATCAAACACAACTCCCCTTCGTCTTCTGGCTCAGACTTCCCTGCGTACTGGCCGACGCGGGCAGCCTCTATCTCATCTGGAAACTAATGGGGCGCACGCACGCGCCGCGTCGCGGCGGCGACACGGCGTGGCTGCTCGTCCTACTTGCGCTCAACCCCGTCTCGCTAATCATTTCGGGTTATCACGGCAACACAGACCCCGTCGTTAGCTTCTTCGTGCTGCTCTCCGCATATTTTTTGGAGACGCGCACCAACGAAGACACCGGCGGGCGCATACTCTTCGCGGCTATCGCCTACGGCCTTGCGCTCAACTTCAAAGTCGCGCCGCTCATCTTCGCGCCCGCCGTCTGGTTCTACCTGCCGCAGTTCAGAAGGCGAGTCGAATTTTTCTCCGTCGCCGCGCTCGTCTTCCTCTTGGGGTCGCTCCCTTACATCCTCTCCGATCCGTTCGTCATCACGCGAAGCGTCTTCGGCTACGGCAGCATCTACGGGCATTGGGGCTGGACTTACTTAGCGGCGAAGCTGTTTCCCGCGAGCCTACAGTTTGCGCGCCCGCCGCACGACGTTGTGGGCGCGCACGCCGTCGCCGCGGCGTTCGGGAAATGGTTGACGCTCGCGTTAATCGTCGCCGCCGCGTTCCTGTTCAGCCGCCGCCGCAGCGACGCCGACGACAAGTCGCCGCTCACGCTGCAACTCGGATTCGCGGCGGCGCTCTTTCTCTTCCTGACGCCCGGCTTCGGGTCGCAATATCTTTCGTGGCTCGTGCCTTTCGTCGTCTTCCTCGGCCTGCGCGCGAGCCTCCTCTATTTCGTCGCGGGCGGACTCTTCCTCTCCGTCAGTTATAGCTGCTTCGTTTACCGCGCCGCGCCGCCCTTCTACTGCGGCGCGCCTCTCACGGAATCGCTCATGCCCCTCTGCTGGATTTCCGTCTTCGTCGTGCTCATCCACTACGCAC
>DASQNL010000742.1:0-2699 GCA_035644995.1 Pyrinomonadaceae bacterium
GCGGCCTGGATGGAGAGCGCGCCCGCGTTGTTATAGACTCCGGTGAGCGGCAGGTCGGTGGCGACCGGCAGCAGCGCGCCGAGCGCGGTCTTGAGGTCGTTCAAACGCCAGTAACTCAGGGCGGCGTAGAAGGAAGATTCCGCGAAATGGGGGTCGCCTTTTTGCAGGCGCGAGAAATGTTCGGCGGCCTTCTTCCAATCTTCCTGCTTGAAGTAGACGTTGCCGAGTTCGAAGGCGGCCTGCGGGTAGCTCGCGCCCGCGTTGGTTTTCGCATACTCCTTCATCGCGTTCTGCAAATAGTTGGAACGCTTCTCGCGGTCTTCCGTCATCACGCCTTTGACGTAGCTCTCGAAGGCGCGCGGGGGAATCTTCGTGGCGCGCTCGACGATCTCGTTGCGCGAATAGGCGAGGGTGGAATCGCGCTGGTGCAGAATCTGGTAGGCGAGGATGCCCTGCATCTTCTGCAAGTTGACGAGCGCGTCGCCGAAAATGTAAGGCGGCCAGATTTGCCCTTCGTTGACGCGCACGACGCGCACGCTGACGCGCACCTCCGTCGGCGTCTTCCCGTCGGGCGGCGTCACCACATCGTAAGTGCCGATGACGGCGAGCGTCGCCTTCGCCTTCATCGCCACGTTGATGGCGGTGGCGCGCGAGGGCGTGGCCGTCAGGGGCAGGCGCAAACGCTGGAAGACCAGTTCGCGTTCGTCGGTCGAGACGGTGCGCAGGCCGTACATCTGCAAGAGGTCGGTCAGCGAATCGGCGAAACTCGTCCCGATCCAGTGATACTCGCGCTGGTTGGTCGTGTTCTCAAAAGGGAGGACGATGATCACGTCGCCGCTGCGCGCCGTTTGCGCGCGCGCGCCGACGGCGCAAAAGACGAGGCCGAGGGCGCAGGTGAGCGAGGTCAAACTTCTTCTAAGCATGGCGTTCATTCCTAAGTCCGTAAAAACGGCGAGGCCGTCGGCGCAGTGGTTATCAAGCACGGCGCGCGACGGCCTACGGAATCTGAGCGAGCAGCGCGACCCGCCACGCGCTCCGACAAAAAAGTGGCGTCCCGTACGGGAGTCGAACCCGTGTCGCCGCCGTGAAAGGGCGGTGTCCTAGGCCACTAGACGAACGGGACTTGCAGTTCACCTAAACAACGGTAAAACTAACTTACCGTACCATCTTAGCGGCTGTCAAACGGCACGCGCCGGAGGACGGCGCGGCGAAGAGGTTGGATGCCGGGAAACGATGAAAAGTAGGCTGCCGGCGCGCGTCGAAAATGGCGCGCTCGTCGGGCGGATGTTCGACGCGCCCGTTTCTCAAACTCCGACGCCGTGCCCGCCGCCGCGCAATTTCAGCTACAATCGACGCCACGCGATTTAATTTACAGACCGTCCGACGGCAAAATATCCGGGATGAAGACTTCCTACCCGATTCTCAACCCGCACGCGCCGGAAACGAATTCGCCGCGCGGGCAATGCGCGCTCGGCGTGATGATCAAAGTTCCGCGCGCGGGCGCGTCGAAGACGCGGCTCGTGCCGCCGCTCACGCACGCGGAGGCGGCGCGTCTGAGCGCGGCTTTCCTGCGCGACACGGCGGCGAACATCGCGGAGGCGTGCGCCGAGGCATATTCGGCCGGGAGCGGGGGCGCGGTCGCCCCGGTCGCCGTCTACACGCCCGCCGGGGCGGAGGACGCCTTCGACGAGTTGCTGTCGCCGGGTTTCGCGCTGCTCGCGCAACGGGGCGAGGCTTTCGGCGAACGCCTGTTTCACGCGGCCGTCGATCTGCTCCGGCTCGGCTACGAGTCCTGCTGCTTGATCGACTCCGACAGCCCGACGCTCCCGCGCGCTCTGCTCACGATGGCGGTCGAAGAACTTCGCCGCCCCGGCGACCGCCTCGTGCTCGGCCCCACGGACGACGGCGGCTATTACCTGATCGGCATGAAGCGCGCGCACCCGCGCCTCTTTGAAGAGATCGCGTGGAGCACGGCCGACGTGTCGAGGCAGACGGCGGAGCGCGCGCGCGAAATCAATCTCGATGTGCGGTTCCTGCCCGCTTGGTACGACGTGGACGATGCGTCCGCGCTCAGCCGTCTTTCCGACGAACTGTTCGGCGCGCCCGGCAACGAGATGTCCGATGCGAAACTCGTCCCTTATCCCGCGCCGCACACGCGCGCCGAACTCTCGCGCCTGCTCGAAGGGCGCGCGCAACTCCTGAGCGAATCCGCCGCGGCGCGCCCGCCCGGCGAAGGCGTCGCATGAACGAGCCGCGCGCGGGCGAGCCGCGCTTTGTCGCCGCCGCGCCGCACGACGCGAACGCGCCGCCGCACGACGCGAACGCGCCGCATGAGGCGTCCGCGCCGCCCACGGAGGTCTCGACGCAGCGCGCGGGCGTGTGGACCAATCTGCTGCTGCTCGCGCTCGGCCTCGCAACGCTCGCGCTCTACCTGTACGGGCAGGGTTTCGACCGCGCGCATAAACTTCAAATCGTCTGGTTCATCAAAATCGCGTTGGCGCAGTGCGCGCTCTACGCGCTCGCCGCGTGGCTCATCTGGCGCGCCCGCGCGCGGCGTTCGACGCTGGTGCTCGTCGTCGTCTTCGCGGCGTTGTTTCGTTTGAGCGTGCTCGTCGCGCCGCCGCTGCTGTCGGACGACGTTTATCGTTACGTCTGGGACGGGCGCGTGCAGGTGGCCGGCGTCAATCCTTATCGCCACC
>DASQNL010000743.1:0-5339 GCA_035644995.1 Pyrinomonadaceae bacterium
GCCGAGAGGTGGACATCGGCGCGATCATCGGCGGCCTCAAGGGCGTCTACGTGCGCAGCTACGGCTTCGCGAACACGGGCGAATACGGCGAGGGCAATCTCTCCGGGGTGCGCGCGCAGTTGCGCGCGCCCGGCTGGGCGCGGCTCGTCAACATCGTCAAGAAGAAGGCCGACGATAACATCCACCTTGAGGTCTATATGATGACCGCCACCGGCCGCATCGACGGCATCGCCATCCTCGCGCTCGAACCGAAGCGTCTGACGCTCGTCAACATCGTCGGCACGATTGACCTGCAACAACTGAGCCTGCTCGAAGGCCAGTTCGGCATCCCCGAACTCGGCCTCGGCAGCGACCATAAAGACGACAAGCCCGCGAAGAAACAGTAGGGGGAGAAAACAGCAATGCGCCGGACACTCATTCCGCTCTTAGTCGTTATCTTCGCGATGCAGGTCGCCGCCGCCACAACAGTCCCGGCCGCGGCCGCGAAGGAAGCGGAGTACAGCGCGGTGGTCAAGCTCATCGAGTCGCACTATCGCGTCAAGCATCGCGGCATTCCCTTCGTCGCCAACCTCGGCGTAAAGACCGCGAAGACCGTCTCGAAGGGCGCGCGGCGCGTGCTCCGCTTCGGCGCCTTCAAACTGGCGATCTTCGAGGATCAGGATTTTTCGGGGCGCGACGCGGGCGGCGACATCCGCACCCGCCTGCGCCGCACGCTCGAACCCGAATGGCATCCGCTCGTCGCCGCGCGGCTGGAAGAGGAAGGGCAAACTTACACCTACACCAAGTCGGACGGCGACAAGTTCAAAGTCCTCATCGTCGTCATCGGGCAGCGCGACGCGACCGTGCTGCAAGTCAACCTCAATGCGGAAGAGTTTGCGAAACTGCTGTTGAACCCCGAACGGGAGAGCCGCGAATTGACGAACGAAGCGTCGAGCGTGGAGCAGTAGCAGAGCCGGGGCGATGTCGGAAGCATGAAGGACGACCGACCGACCTCCAAGACCCCGGAGCCTTTCCTTCACCCGTCACGACATTCTTCATCTCATGACTTAAGCCGGAGTATGCACACGATGAACAGCCGAAACTTTTTCTCCCGCCTCGTCGGACACGGAATTTCATGCGCGCTCTCGCTGTTGCTGGTGTGCGGCGGCGGGTCGCTCGCGGCGGCGCAGGAGGCGGCGGCGGCGCAGGACGAAGTGGTGAAAGTCAGCACGCGCGTCGTCTTTCTCGACGCGCTCGTGACGGACAAGAAGACGAAATCCTTCGCCTCCGGCCTCGCGGCCGAGAACTTCGAGGTGCTCGCCGACGGACGCCCGCGCCCCATCTCCTACTTCACGCGCGAAGGCGACAAGCATCGCCGTCCGCTCGCGCTCGCCCTCGTTTTCGACCTCGAACGAATCGGCGCGGGGCGTTACATGCGGCGCACCGAAATTCTCGAAGCGATGGCCGCCGAACTCTCAAAACTCCCCGTGGAAGACGAAGTGGCCGTCGTCGTGCTCGACCCGAACGGCGTCGAAGACCGGCGCGAATGGCTGACGCCGTTCACGCGCAACCGCGCGCAGGTGGCTTCGGCGATGTCAATCGTCCCGACGCTCGTCGGCGAAGGCGCGGGCGGCGAGGAAAGCGCGGCCAAAGAAAACGAGCCGGCGGCGAAAGAGAAAGAACAGCCTGCGAAAGTGGGAGAGAAAGAGAAGGGCGAGCAGGGCGTTTCGATCACGGTCGGCACGGGCGGCACGAAAGTCGAGTCGGGGCGCGGTCAGACCGTTGACAAAGAGGACGAAGAGGTTGAAGTCGACTACATCAAGGACAGGAAAGGCAACACGGTGAAGCGCATCGCCAAACCCGACGGCACGCTCATCATCGAACGCCGGAACGAGGACGGCACGACCACGAGCGATCACCAGCCGCCGTTCGATCTGACGGCGGCGGCTCTGGAGATCACGAAGCGCGTCGCGGCGGAACGTCCCAACTCACAGCCCGCGCTCGTCTACATCACGGACGGCATCGCGCCCGTCTTCTACATGCAGCGGGATTACGTCGAGTCGAAGCTCTTGAAGTCGAACGTCATCTTCAGCGCGCTCGTGACGGACATGAAGACGGGTTTCAAGTTTGCGCTGCCGATCTTGAAACCGCTCGGCAATCTCGCGGGCTTCAGCATCACGGGGAGCGCGCAGCATCTCGCCAAAGGGACGGGCGGCGAATCGGTGCGCGTGCGCCGTCCCGCCGACTACGCCCACGGCCTGAGCCGGATCATCGGCAATCTCAACTCCCGCTACACCCTCGGCTTCACGCTCGCCGAAACCGAGATGGACGACGGCCGGATGCACCCGCTCGAAGTGCGCGTCCGCGCGCGCGACGCCAAAGGCAAAGAACGCAAACTCGAAGTGAAGGCGCGGCGCGGTTACTATATGCCGGCGGACGCGCAGCCAAAGTCGGCCGCGAAGAAAGCCGACGCCAATGCCGCGACGCAGTAGCGCGAACGCTTGAAGAACTGAGAAACCGTTCGGTGAGTCCCGCGAGGGACGATTGATCATAGCCCGGCGATTTATCGCCGGGTAGTAAGTTGAAAAATAATGAGTGAGTCCCGTAGGGACGATTGAAAATTGCACCGGAGAGATTCAATCGTCCCTACGGGACTCGCCTGAACTTTATGCTCAACACCCCGGCGATAAATCGCCGGGCTATCGTCAATCGTCCCTCGCGGGACTCCCGAAAGATTTTGCCCGGAGGCGCAGCTTGAGAAACGTAAACAGGATAATCGCCGCCGTCGCTTGTTGCCTGTGGCTGCTCATTCCCGCACGCGCGCAGCAGACGGCGGGAGCGTCGGCGGCGACAGCGGCGGCGGCGGCGGCGCAAACTTCCGGCGGCGCGGCGAGCGACGGCCGCAGCAGCGGCGAGGCGGCGAGCGCGTTTGTCTCGCAGTGGAAATTCAAGACGGGCGGAAGCGTCTATTCGACGCCCGCGATTGCCAACGGCGTCGCTTATTTCGGGAGTTACGATTATTACTTCTACGCGATAGACAGCGCGACGGGACGCGAGGTGTGGAAGCACAAGACGGGCGGGCGCATCCTCGGCTCGCCCGCGCTCTCCGGCGATACGGTCTACTTCGGCAGTCAGGACACGCGCCTCTATGCGCTCGACGCCGCGACGGGCAAAGAGCGTTGGAAGTTTAAAGCCGGCTACGCCGTGAACTCGACGCCGGCGGTGAGCGGCGCGATAGTCTACTGCGCCGGGACGGACGGCCTGCTCTACGCGATTGACGCGCGGACGGGGCGCGAGGTGTGGCGGTTCAGCGCGGAGGCGGGCACGCCCACCTCGCCGCTCGTCGCGGACGGCACGGTCTACGTCGGCAGCGGGCGCGGCCTGCACGCCGTTGACGCCGCCACGGGTCAGAAGAAATGGACGGCGAAAACTTCGCGCCCCGTCGTCGCCGCGCCCGTCTCCGGCGACGCGACCGTCTACTTCACGAGCCTCGATCATCAACTCCACGCCGTTGACGCCGCGACCGGCCAGACGAAGTGGAGTTTCAAGACGCAAGGCGGCCTGCCGTTCTCGCCCGCGCTCGCCGGGGGCGCGGTCTACTTCGGCGGCATTGACGGCAACCTCTACGCGGTTGACGCCGCCACGGGACAAGCGCGCTGGACGTTTGCCGCCGAGCAAGGCATCACCTCCGCCCCGGCCGTCTCCGGCGCGCTCCTCCATTTCGGCAGCCTCAAAGGTCTCTACACGCTCGACGCCGCGACCGGCCAACTCAAACAATCGTACCCGACCGAACGCATCATTACCTCGACGCCCATCGTCTCCGGCGGCCTCATCTACTTCGGCGGTTGGGACGGCAACCTCTACGCGTTGAAATGATCAGCGTGACTCGAAAGTTCTGAGTCGAAAGTCAGGAGACAGAAACTGTAAGTCTGAACTAACGGCGGCGCGGTTTTTATTCCGCCTCCCTGTCTCTCCCTCTTTCTCAAAACAGAAGTGCGCCGCCGTTTTTCATGCTGCGGAGCAACAGCCAGACGAGCGCGGCGAGCATCGTCGGCACGGGCACGTCGAGCGAGGCGAAGGCCGTCGCCGCGAGAATGTCGCCGCGCCTGAACGAATACGCGCCCCGCCGCCAGCCCGCGAGAACGGCGCACAGCACGCACAAACCCGGTCAAGAGCGCGCCCGCGAGTATCGCCACGCAGGGCGCAAGCTCGGTCGTCACATTCCACCACGGCCGCATCCAGTGGCCGTAAAACATCAACGCCGTCAACGCCGGCGGCACGGTCGCCGCCACCCGCATCCGGTTCATCTCGTTTTCACCTCTCCGCAAATTTCCGCGCCGCACGCCTCCCGTCTCACGCGCCGGCAGCTTAGACGGGGCGCGCTCCGGCGCGCCGCGCGGCGGTTGGCGCTTCCTCGTTCGTCACACGCGCCGCGCGCAAAAATCTCCGCGTTGACACTCGGAAAGACGCGCCTGTATCATCCGGTGCAGTTTTCTTTCACGCGTTTTCGAGCCTGACTTTGCCTAGAAGAATATTGCCGGAGGGGTGTTACGGCGCGCGTCCGTTCCGGCGCGGCCGCTTCCTTACCGGCGTGTGTGGCTGATGGAGAAACTTACCGTTCGACGCGTCGGCGTGCTCGCCAAACCGCATCACCCTGAGGCGGTCAAGACCATCTGTCGCCTGCTCGAATGGCTCGCCTCGCGCGGCATCACGGTCGTCGTCGGGCCGCGCGTCGAGCGCGCCGAGATCGAACGCGAAACCGGCTGCGCCGTCGAGACGCTGGAACACGAGGAACTCGCCGCCAGCGTGGACATGATCGTCGTGCTCGGCGGCGACGGCACGATGATCGCCACGGCGCGCCTGCTCGATAATCGCGACGTGCCCGTCGTCGGCGTCAACTACGGCACGCTCGGCTACCTGACCGAAGTGCGCGTCGAAGAGTTGACGGACGCGCTCGAAGCGATTCTCGCGGGCAACTATCGTCTCGACCGCCGCGTGATGCTCGCCGCCGAACTCCATCGCGGGGCGGAGAAACTTTTGCGCAATCGCGTTTTGAACGACGTGGTGATCACCAAGTCGGCCTTGGCGCGCATCATCGAGATCGAGACGTGGTTCAACGGGCAACTCGTCAACTGCTTTCGCGCCGACGGCCTCATCATCTCCACGCCGACCGGCTCGACGGCCTACAACCTCTCGGCCGGCGGCCCCATCGTCTATCCCTCGATGAACGCCATCGTCATCACCCCCATCTGCCCGCACACGCTCTCGAACCGCCCCCTCGTCGTGCCCGACGACGCCGAAATCGAACTCATCCTGAAGACGCCGAAAGAAGAGGTCGTGCTCACGCTCGACGGGCAGGT
>DASQNL010000744.1:0-6075 GCA_035644995.1 Pyrinomonadaceae bacterium
GCTTCACCGCAGAGACGCAGAGAGACCCGCAGAGTTGACGCAGAGTAATTCAACTCTCAGCGATTCTCGGCGGCTTGGCTCTGCGCCTCTGCGGTGAGTTCCGTTGACTTGCCCTACACTCAATTGAAAATTGCTCTAATAATGCTCTTTAGTCTTCCGCCCCTTCTTCGCGTCGCCTCTGCCTTGCTTGCGCCCTTTGCCTTTGCGTTCGTCCGCGCCCTTGAGCGAGGCGAGCGGCCAGAGTTGATGCTCGACGCGCGCCAGCCCCGCGCCGACGACCGCCTCGATCACTTGTTGCGAAGACTTGTAGGCGGGCGCGGCTTCGTCCAGGGGCACGCGCCCGTTGATGTTGACCAGAATCCCGGCCTCCCGGTACTCGTCGTCAATCGTGCGCTGCGACAAGGTGCGCGTCGCCTCGCCGCGCGAGAGCCGACGCCCCGCGCCGTGATTGACCGAGTAGCCGCTGTTCACCGCACCCTTGAGCGGTTGCAGGATGTAGCTCCAATCCTTGTTCGAGCCGGGGATGAGGACGGGATGCCCCGTCGTTTCCCAGTGCGTGCCGGCGAGCGCGGGATGCCCGGCGGGGAAGGCGCGCGTCGCCCCCTTGCGATGCACCCACACCTCGCCGAACTCCGGGTGCCACTCCCGCTGCACGAGGTTGTGGCTGATCTCATAGATCAACTCAAGCTCGCGGCCGAACACCTGACGAAAGGCGTCGGCCACCTGCTCGAAGATGATCAGGCGATTGAGGATGGCGTAGTTGCCGCCCGCCGCGACGGCGTTCAGGTAGTCGCGGTAATGGCGCGAGTCGGGCATGAAGTAACCGAGGTCGATGTCCGTCATCTGGTCGGGTCTCTCGGTGCGCGCCAACTCGAAATAGTTGGTCGCCAAACCGTGCCCGAAGCCGCGGCTGCCCGTGTGGACTTGCACGAAGATCGTACCCGCCTGTTCCGAACGTTGCAGTTCGATAAAATGGTTGCCGCCGCCGAGGCTGCCCAACTGGTTCAAGCCCCGCTCCGGCCTGCCCTTTCCGCCCCACGGAATCTGCCAACCGTCGTCCACCGGGATGCGGTGCCGCTCCGCCCGGCTGCGGTCGAACGTCGCCCCGTACTGCTCGACGTAATACTCCGCGCCCCCGCGCACCAGATTATTAAACTCGCCCTTCGACAACTCGCCGAGCCGCACGCTCTTGCCGCCCGCGCCCATATTCACCCGCTCCATCACCGCGCGATTAAACTCCAGACGCTTCTCCGGCGTCGCCTCGCCCGCCTCCACCTCCGAACGCGCCGACATCATTCCGCAGTTATGCACAAACACGCCCGCGTCGAGCGCGAAGTTGCCGTACTCAGGCACGTTCAGGCAGAACACCTCCGCCGTTTGCTCCAGCCGTTCGACCGAGACGACTTTGTGGTTATAACTGAATGCACTTTGCGAGTTCCAAACACCCGGATGACCTAGAACTACATAATCGTTCCGTTCAACTTTTACGTCGAATGGCATCAATGAAGTTTTCGGAGTCAGCTCTTGCGCCTGCCAGTAAGTTCCATCGCGCAGCATGAACTCGTGGTCGGGCGTGCAGAAAATTTCCCTGCCGTTGTCGAGCGTCACTTTGACAAGCGGCGCGTTCGTCCGGGTCTTCCTGGCTGTTGCTTTGGCAACGACGATCTTCTGCTCTTGAGAGATCGCATAAACGAAAATTTCCTCACCGCGCTCGGCCAGTTCGCCAATCGGGTAGGTACGCCCGTCAGCCAGAGGGACGAGCGTATCGGCCGTAAAGCACCCGATGTCGTAGCCGACCGGCCCCATGGCGACCGCGCCCGCGTCGGCATCGGTGATGAGCACGCAGCCGACGGGCACGCCGTAGCCGTAGTGCGTGTCGGGCGTGATGACGACCATCCGCACGCCGGGGAAGCGCGTCGCGTTGACGATCTGGCGGTAGAGAATGTCCTCGGCGTCGTCCAAAAGCTGTTTGGTCAAAAAGAGGCGCACGGGCGTCGTGCCCGTGTCCTCGGTGTGCAGTTCGTAATAGCCCTCGCCGTGCCGGCGCGCGAGGTGTTTCCAGTTTTCGGCATTCTTCAAGGTCTTGGCGACCTTCAAGGCTTTCGCATCCGTAGTGTCTTTAGCCATCAGGCTGTCTCTCCCTCTCATCCCTTGTGTTCGTCTGAAAAATTGCGCCGCCCGATGATAGACGCGATCTCGGCGGCCGCGTCTTCCGCGCTTCGCGCTTCCGTGATCTCGACGCGCCGCGCCGCGAGTTCATAAGCGGCGCGGCGCGCCTCGTAGAGTTCGCGCGCCCGCTCCCGGTCGCGCGCGAGCGGGCGTGCGTCGTGCGAATCGGCGATGCGCCGCCAGCATAACTCGAACGGCGCGTCGAGCCAGACGGTCAGGCAATCGTGCGCGGCGAGAAGCGCGCGGTTATCCGCCGACGCCCACGCCCCGCCGCCGAGCGCGATGATGCGCGAACGGCCGCGCGCCAGGATGTCTCTGAGCGCGTCGCGTTCGATTTGACGAAAGCGCGGCTCGCCGTCGCCGTCGATGATCGCTTCGATGCTGCGGCCTTCCCGTTCGACGATGAAATCATCCGTGTCGCGCATCTCGCAATCGAGCAGCGCGGCGAGGGCGCGGGCGACGGTGGTCTTGCCCGCGCACATGAAACCCGTGAGCACGATCCGGCGGTGCGCCGCGCCCTCTCTCATCTCTCGACGACCGATTCGAGCATGGTGAAAAATTCGGGGAAGGAGACGGCGACCGCTTCCGCCCCCGTCAATTCCGACTCGCCTTCACTGACGAGCGCGGCGACGGCGCACGCCATGGCGATGCGATGATCGCCGAAAGATTCGAGCCGCGCGCCGCGCAAGCGGGTGCGCCCACGGACGCATAGGCCGTCATCGTATTCCTCAACCTCCGCGCCGAGCGCGCGCAAATTTTTGACCATCGCGCCGATGCGGTCGGTTTCCTTGACGCGCAACTCCGCCGCGTCGCGTATCTCCAGCCCGCCCTCGACCTGCGTGCCGAGCACGCACAGGATCGGCAACTCGTCTATCACGTTCGCGATCAACTCGCCGCCGAGAACGTTTGCGCCCGCGGCGACGGGGGCGAGCGCGCCTTCGTGGCCGCGCACGCGCAGTTCGCCGACCTCTTCGCCCGACTCCGCGCGTCTGTCCACGACGGCGACATCCGCGCCGAGCCTTTGCAACGTGTCGAGCACGCCGGTGCGCGTCGGGTTCAGACCGACCTCCGCGAGCGTCACGTCCGAGCCGGGGAGCAGCGCGGCGGCCGCCAACAGGAAGGCCGCCGAGGAGATGTCGCCCGCGATGCGGCAATCCTGCGAGCGCAAACTCGCCGGAGTTTCGACGGAGACGAAGGGCGCGAGGCGGCCTTCGTAATCCTTCAACTCCGTCCGCACCTCCGTGCCGAAGAGAGAGAGCAGACGCTCCGTGTGGTCGCGCGTTGCGCCGCGCGCTTCGACGACCTCGGTGCGCCCGCCCGCGTTCAACCCGGCCAGCAGCACGCACGACTTGACCTGCGCGCTGGCGACCGGCAGAGCGTAACGGATGGGCGCGAGCGGCGCGCGTCCTTCGATGCGAAGCGGCGCGCGTCCCGCTTCGGAGGAGACGCGCGCGCCCATCAACTCCAGAGGTTCGATGATGCGCCGCATCGGGCGCGAGCGCAGCGAAGCATCGCCCGTGAGCGTGGAGGCGAAAGGCTGCCCGGCGAGCGCGCCGGCCAGAAGACGCATGCTCGTGCCGCTGTTGCCGCAATCGAGCGGCGCGCGGGGCGCGTGCGCCAGACGCGTTCCCGCGCCCTCAACCGAGACATTGTTTCCGTCGCGCTCGATTCGCACGCCGAGCGCGACGAGGCAGTCGAGCGTCGAGGCGCAATCCGCGCTCGTCGAATAATTGGCGAGATGCGAACGCCCGCCCGCCTGAGCCAGTGCGGCGATGATCGCGGCGCGGTGTGAAATAGACTTGTCGCCGGGCACGCGCACCCGCCCGCGCAGCCTGCGCGCCGGTTGAATCCTCATGCGCCCATCTTAAAAGAAGGAGGGGAAAGGGGAAAGGGGAAGGGGGAAAGGTAAAGAAGATGCTTGAACCCATAACTCAACGATTCGCCCTTCCGCTTTGGCCTTTCCCCTTTTCCCCTTCCCCTTTCCCCGTGGCCTTTCTTGACACATGCGCGGCGCGCGTCTTAAATTGTGCAGGCTTCCGGTTTGCTTTCACATGTTTGACGCGCGGCAGCGGATGCCCGTCTGCCGGAGGGTTCTCTTTGAAGAGAGGTCTCGGTCTGCAACTGTGACTGAAGAGACGATTGAACTGACATTGCCGAGCCGCATCGAGGCTATCGCCGAGGCGGCCGCCAAAGCCGACGAGGTGGCCGGGCGTTTGCACCTGAGCGAAGACGCGGCCTTCGGTCTCGACATGGCCGTGCGCGAGGCGGTGACGAACGCCGTCCTGCACGGCAATAAACGTGACGAGTCGAAGCCGGTCGAGATCGCGTTCACGGATGCGGGCGGCGAACTCGTGGTGACGGTGCGCGACCGCGGGGCGGGCTTCGACCCGGCGAGCGTGGACGACCCCACCGCCGAGCAGAATTTACTGAAAGCATCCGGGCGCGGCATCCTGTTCATGCGCAACTTCATGGACACGGTCGAATGGTTGCCCCACCCCGAAGGCGGCACGGTCGTGCGCATGACGAAGAAGCGGTAAAACGTTGTCCGTCGTCCGTGGTCAGTTGTCAGTTGCATGCGGCCATCACGTAAGTTACCAAAGATTTGGTTGAACAACTGACTACCGACTACTGACTATTGACTATTCCTGAAGGAGATTTCCTGTAATGGCTGAACTAAACATCAATGAGCGTCAGGCCGGAGATGTGACCGTCCTCGACATGAGCGGCAAGATCACCATCGGCGCAGGCTCGGTTGACCTCCGCAACGCGATCCGGAAGTTGATCGAAGAGGGCAAGAAGAAGATTCTCTTGAACCTCGCGCAGGTCAGCTACGTGGATTCGAGCGGCATCGGCGAATTCGTCGCCAGCTTCACGGCCATCGGCCGCGAGGGCGGCCAACTCAAACTGCTCAACCTGACCCAGAAGATTCAAGACCTGCTCGCCATCACCAAACTGCTCACCGTCTTCGATACCTACGACGACGAGTCGAGCGCGCTCAACAGTTTCAAGTAGAGAGTTTCAGGTTTCAAGTTTCAAGTTTCAGGACTGAAAAGTTCTTCTTTAACTTGAAACTTGAAACCTGAAACCTGAAACTTTTGAACCGATGTTTCGCGCCGCTTTTCGCCGTCTGCTCGCGGTTGACGACCCGCCGGAGCGGACGGCGCTCGCTTTTTCCGTGGGCGTCTTTATCGCCTTCTCGCCCTTCCTCGGACTCCACACCATCATGGCAACCCTCGTTGCCTTCCTGTTCCGCTTCAACAAGATCGCTATCTACACGGGCACGTTTATCAACAACCCGTTTCTCACGCTCGTCCCCATCATCGCCGCCTCCTACGCCGTCGGCGCGCTCATCATGGGACGCCCCTTGAGCCTGCCCGAAGAAGGCTGGAAACTGTTGCAGGAACCGCACCTCCTGACCGCCGCCTACTGGCGGCAACTGTTCACGCACCTGTGGGACATCGTCGTGCCCTTCTCCATCGGCGGCATGGTTCTCTCCGTCGTTTGTTCGCTCGCCGCTTATCCTGTTACCTTAAAGCTGCTCCGCGCGCGGCACAGGACTAAAGAAAGGGATGAGGGCGGAGGGATGAGGGATGAACAAGAAAAACCTTAACGGGTTGAATGCTTCTCTTAATTCATCCCTCATCCCTCCGCCCTCATCCCTTTCTTCGCTGGCATCCGGCGCGCCCGCCGCGGCATCTTTAAGTGGGGTGGCTCAAGCAGTGATTTCGGAGTTCCTTCCCGGCGCGGAAAATTCAAACACAAGTAGTTGTCGTTAATCGCATGAAGAAGCATTTATTCGTTATCGCCGTCCTGCTCGCGTTCGGCCGGACGGCTTCGGTGGCTCAAAGTAATTCGGCTTCGACTCCACAGCCGACGCCCGCGCGCCCCGCGCCCGCCGCCGCCGCG
>DASQNL010000745.1:0-5291 GCA_035644995.1 Pyrinomonadaceae bacterium
GCGGCTGTCGCACAGCGCGGGGGCGACGCCGTTCATGACGTTGCTGGCGGGGTTCGAGGCGTTGCTGTACCGGTACACGGGGCAGGAGCAGATGTTGATCGGCGCGCCGATAGCGAACCGGACGCGTGGGGAGACGGAAGGGTTGATCGGGTTTTTCGTCAATACGCTGGTGGTACGCGGCGACTTGTCCGGCGACCCGACCTTCAACGAGTTAATCGCACGCGTGCGGGAGACCGCGCTCGGAGGTTACGCGCACCAGGATGTGCCGTTCGACAAGCTGGTCGAAGAGTTGCAGCCGGAGCGCGGGCTGAACCGCATGCCGTTGTTTCAGGTGGTCTTTAGTTTGCAGAACGCCCCGGCCGAAGAGTTGAAGCTGCCGGAATTGGAGTTGAGCATGATCGATCTGGGGCAGGCGACGGCCAAGTTCGACATCGTGATGAATTTGCGCGAGACGGGCGACGAGGTGAGCGGCTCCATCGAGTACAACACCGATCTGTTCGACGCTGCGACCATCGAGAAGATGTCTCGCCATTACCTGAAAATTTTGGAGAGCGCGGTGGCTGCGCCGGAAACGCGGGTGAGCCAACTGGAAATGCTCACCGAGGAAGATCGGCGCATCTTCGAGCAGAAAGTTCAAGTCAAGGAATTGGAACAGAGTTTTTCCTTCTGAAGCGGCCATCCGGCCAAGGAGCGCGGACATTGTCTAACAAACATCTTGATTGCGTCGTTATCGGGTACAACGAAATACCCTTCGAAAGGTACGAGAGCTTCCTCAGCAACTACGGCGAGGATTCGGAAGCGTACCGCGATTTGAAGTTCAGCTTCGTCAACGTGGACGAGAGGAAGATGGATTACGTCGGCCTGCTCAACGAGGCGGTCGGGGCGGCGCGAGGGGAGACGGCGGCGGCGGCGGGAGAATTCAAGTCGGGCGATATGCCCAACCTCGCGGCCGTCTACCTGACCAACTTCCTGCGCGTCGCCGGCCTCAACGCCGACTACATCAACCTCTTCCAGTTTGAGAAGGAACGCTTGCGCGCGCTCCTCGATGAAGACCCGGTGTGCGTCGCCATCACGACCACCTTCTACGTCGTCAATCTGCCGGTCAACGAGATCATCGAGTTCATCCGGGAGCACAATCCGAAGGTGAAGATCATCGTCGGCGGGCCGCTCATCGCCAACCACGCGCGCAACTACGAAGGCGACGGCCTGAAGACCGCGCTCGACGACATCGGAGCCGACATCTACGTCGTCGAGGGCGCGGGCGAACTCGCCCTCTCGCAGGTGATCAAGTGTCTCAAGCACGGCGGCGATTTGAGCCGCGTCGCCAATCTCGCCTACGTCGAGGACGGGCAACTGCAACGGACGCCCGTCGTGCCTGAGAACAACTCGCTCGAAGCGAGCACCATCGACTGGCGTTACTACGCCAGCCCCGGCCTCGGCAACACGCTCCAGACCCGCACGGCGCGCAGTTGCGCCTTCAGTTGTTCGTTCTGCAACTACCCGACGCGCGCCGGGAAGCTGACCTTGAGCGGACTCGAAGCCGTCGAAGCCGAGCTTGATTCGATGAAAGCTCTCGGCCACGTCGAGAACGTCGTCTTCATCGACGACACCTTCAACGTTCCACTGCCGCGCTTCAAAGACCTCTGCCGGCTGATGATCGAGAAGGAGTACAACTTCAACTGGTTTTCCTATTTCCGGTGCAGCAATTCGGACGAGGAGGCCGTCGAGTTGATGGCGCGAAGCGGCTGCAAGGGCGTCTTTCTCGGCATCGAATCCGGCTCGCCCACGATCCTCAAGAACATGAACAAAGCGGCGACCATCGAGAAATACGCGACCGGCATCGAACTGCTCCGCCAGCACGACATCCTCACCTTCGGCTCCTTCATCGTCGGCTTCCCCGGCGAGACCGATGAGACCGTGCGCGAGACGCTGGACTTCATCCGCGAGTCGAAGCCCGACTACTGGCGCGCGCAGAGTTGGTACTGCGAGCCGGGCACGCCGATTGACATGAAGCGCGAGCAATACGGCATCAAGGGCGAGGGCTTCGTGTGGGAGCACGCCACCATGGACAGCCTCGAAGCAATGGATCACATCGAGCGGATGTTTCTCACCGTGGGCGACTCGCAGTGGTTGCCGCAGTGGTCTTTCGACTTCTGGATCATCCCCTACCTGCTCGGCCGCGGCGTCAGCTTCGAACGCTTCAAGCAGTTCATGTCGCTCGCCAACAACCTGCTCAAGCTGGAGATCGCCTACGTCCCCGAACATGAAAAGCAAGCGCGCCAGCAGGAGCACATGCGGAGCCTCGTCAACGCCGTGCGGGGCTGGAACCTGGAGCCGCGACCGAGCGCGTGACAGCGGCGGACTCTTCGCCCGAACCCCCTCACCCCCCGCGAGCCTGAACCACATATCTCATGAGCAGAACGAATCAGACGTTTATCGACGACGAACTTGAGCAGGAGAAAGCCTACTGGCTGCGACAACTGTCGGGCGAGTTGGTGACCACCGGACTCCCGCTCGATTACCGCCGCGCGCCCGAATACCGCGCCGAGCGCGCCGTCGTCCCCGTCGCCTTCGCGCCCGCCACGCAAGCCTCCCTCTTCGGCCTTTGCGGCGCGAACGAATCGCTTGCGCTGACCGCGCTCGTCGCCGTGCTGAAAATCTGCCTGCACAAATACACCGGCGCGGAAGACATCATCGTCGGCACGCCGATCCACAAGCAGTTCAGCGAGGTGGCGGAACTCAACCGCGTGCTCGCGCTGCGCGACGAGGTGCGCGGCGAGACGACGGTCAAGCAACTGCTCCTCAGCGTCAAGGAGACTCTCAATCAGGCTTACGTCCACCAGAAATATCCGTTCGAGCGGGTGCTCGCGCTCGTCGGGGCGGAACACCCGCACAACCGCGCGCCGCTGTTCAACGCGGTCGTGCTCCTGACGAACGTCAACCGCCGCGAGCACGTCGCCCATCTCAAAAACGATCTCACGCTCGTCTTCACCGTCGAGGGCGGGAGGCTCGCGGGCGAGATTGAATATAACGCCGCCCTTTTCAAACGAGAGTCGGTCGAAGTCTTCGCCGCGCAGTTCGCGGAGGTGTTGGCGGCCGCGCTCGGCCGGCCGGAAGCGAAGGTTGCGGAACTGAGCCTGCTTTCGGCCGAAGGGGAGCAGCGCGCCCTCGCCGCCGCCGCCCCGGCGCGCCGCGCGTACCCGGCGGAGACGACCGCGCACCGCCTCTTCGAGCAGCAGGCGGCGCGGACGCCGCAAGGCATCGCCGTGGAGTTCGAAGGCGCGCTCGTCACCTACGGCGAACTGAACGAGCGCGCCAACCGGCTCGCGCGTCGTCTGCGCACGCTCGGCGTCGGGCAGGGCGTGCGCGTCGGCGTCTACGCCGAACACTGCACGGAACTCGTCGTGGCCGTGCTCGCCGTGTTGAAGACCGGCGGCGCATACGTGCCCGTCGATCCGGATCACCCGAAGCCGCGCGTCTCCTTCATGCTCAAAGACGCGGAGGCGCCCGTGCTCATCACCCAGCGTCGGCTTGCCGCGGGGCTTGCGCTCGAAGGCGTGAGCGTCGTCGAACTCGACGGCGACGAGGCGGAGTTCGCGCC
Organism: Pyrinomonadaceae bacterium; assembly: GCA_035644995.1. Classification (GTDB taxonomy): domain Bacteria; phylum Acidobacteriota; class Blastocatellia; order Pyrinomonadales; family Pyrinomonadaceae; genus JAIVJZ01. The sequence continues at coordinate 3,602 of DASQNL010000745.1, forward strand.
ACACGACGGCGAGAATCTGGACGCCGCCGTCAGCCCCGACGACCTCGCCTACGTCATCTACACCTCCGGCTCGACGGGCGAGCCGAAGGGCGTCCGCGTGCGTCACCGCTCGCTGGTCAATTACGTCTCGTGGGCGATGGATTCCTACCTGCGCGGCGAACGCCTGGACTTCGCGCTCTATTCCTCGCTCTCTTTCGACCTCACGGTGACCTCCGTCTACACGCCGCTGCTGACGGGCAACCGCATCGTCGTCTACCGGCGCGAGGGGCGCGAGTCGCCGGTGGCGGAGATCATGCGAGACGACCGCGTCGGCGTGTTGAAGCTGACGCCGAGTCACCTCGCCCTCATCAAGGATCGAGACAACACGCGCAGCCGCATCCGCAGATTGATCGTCGGCGGCGAGGCGTTGGAGACGGAACTGGCGCGGCAGGTGTGGGAGAGCTTCGGCGGCGGCGTCGAAATCTACAACGAGTACGGCCCGACCGAGGCCACCGTGGGCTGCATGATCCACCTCTTCGACCCGGCGCGCGACGACCGCGCACAGGTGCCCATCGGCGTGCCCGCCGCCAACACCGAAATCTACCTGCTCGATGAACATCTCCGCCCCACCGCCACCAACGTGCCGGGCGAACTCTACATCGCGGGCGACGGGCTGGCCGAGGGTTACCACCGCCGCGCGCAACTCACCGAGGAGCGGTTCATCGCGCACCCGTTTCGTCCGGGCGAGCGCATGTACCGCACGGGCGACGTGGCGCGCCGCCTGCCCGGCGGCCTCGTCGAATACCTCGGCCGCCGCGACGAGCAGGTGAAATTCCACGGCTATCGCGTCGAACTCAACGAGATCAAGAGCGAACTCAATCGCCACCCGCAAGTCAGGGACAGCGTCGTCGCCGTGCGCCGGGATCGTAAAGGCAACGATGTGATGGTCGCCTACTACGTCAGCCGTCACGAACTGGAAGCGGCGCAGTTGCGCGAGTTCCTTCTCGAAAACGTTATCGAACAGACGATCCCGAACCTCTTCGTGCACTTGCGGCGGCTCCCGCTCACGCTCAACGGCAAGGTCAACCAGGCGGCGTTGCCGACCGTGGAGGAGGCGCGCGAGAAATTGCGGCGCGAGTACACCGCGCCGCGCACGGCGGCCGAGGAGCAGGTGGCGGCGATCTGGGGCGAAGTGTTGAGCGTGGAGCGCGTCGGCGTTGACGACAACTTCTTCGAGCTGGGCGGCCACTCGCTGCTGGCGACGCAGGTTGTCTCGCGCGTGCGCGAAACCTTCGGCGTCGAACTCGGCCTGCGCGGCATCTTCGAGTGGCCGACGGTCGCCGAGTTGGCCGAGCACATCGCGGCCGGGGTCGCACAGGCCGACGCGCCGCCGGTTCAGCCCATCACCCGCCGCGCCGACGCCGCCCGTCCCGCGCCGCTCTCCTCCGCGCAGAAGCGGCTCTGGTTCCTACACCAGTACGATCCGAGCAACCCCTTCTACAACGTGCCGGGCGCGCTCCGTTTGCAAGGCCGCCTCGACCGCGCGACGCTGGAACGTACGCTCGGCGAGATCATGCGGCGGCACGAGGCCTTGCGCACCTCTTTCCCGCAGGCGGACGGCGAGCCGGTGCAACTCGTCTCCGAGGCCGGCTCCTTTCAGTTGCCGTTCACAGACCTCTCCGCTCTCGACGCCGCGCGCCTCGAGGCCGAA
>DASQNL010000746.1:0-2270 GCA_035644995.1 Pyrinomonadaceae bacterium
TCCCCGTCCGCCATCTCGACTTTCACTTCGACGCGCTCGCCCCGCTCAATCGCGCCGAGATAGGCCGAGAGCACCGACGGGTTGCGCGTCAGGTCGCCAAGTCGCGGCTGCTGTTGTTGCGCCGCCGCGCTCTCGCCGAATCCGAACAGGCTGCGCGCCGCCGCGTTCGACGCCACCACGCGCAGGTCTGCGTCAACTACGAGCATCCCCTCGCGCATGCTGTTCATCATCGCCTCAAGCAACTCGTTCGCCGGCACATTCGCCGCGTTCGCCTCCGCTGCTCTCGCCGCCGACTTCGCGCTCAAAGTCAGCTTCTCCGACGGCGACGCCTGCGCCGTAGCAACGCCCGCGCCGGACGAATGCGACGACCCGCGCCGCGCACTCCCGCCCGCCAACAGCCACGCCGCCGCCGCGCCCGCCGCCGCGAAAACAGACGCCCCGCCCGCCGCCCACGACGGATACCGGAACACAAGCGCCGCGAGCGCCAGCACGAGCGCGCCGCACAACACCCACGCGGAGATCAAACGGAGAGACATAGGAACAGTGACGGGTGACAGGTGACGAGTGACAAGTTGGGAGAAGGCAAACCGTGCATCGTAGAAAAGCCGTGAACAGTGCATCGTAAATCGTGAATAGATAAATCCTCATCTTTCTATTCACGATTTACGATTCACGATTTACTGTTTTGTAACTCGTCACCTGTCACTCGTCACTCGTCACTGCCTTCTTGCATCCGACGAAGCGGTAGCCGACGCCGACGACCGTTTCGATGCAGTCGCCGCACGCGCCGAGTTTCTGGCGCAGGCGGCGTATGTGCACGTCGAGCGTGCGCGTGTCGCCATAGTATTCGTAGCCCCACACGTTGTCGAGAATGTGCTGGCGCGTGGCGACGCGGCTGCCCGTCTTGGCGAGCGTTTCGAGCAGCGCGAACTCCTTGCGCGTGAGCTTGACGGGCGTGCCGTCGCACACGACGCGCATGTCCGCGTAATCAATCGCGAGGCGCGCGTCCGTATAGCGCGGGACGTTCTGTTCGTCCGAGCGGCGCAGGAGCGCTCGCACGCGCGCCATCACTTCGCGCACGGAGAAGGGTTTCGTGATGTAGTCGTCCGCGCCGAGATCGAGGCCGCTGATGCGGTCGGCCTCGTCCGTGCGCGCCGTGAGCATCATGATCGGCGTGCGGCGCGTGGCGGGTTCGCGCCTGAGACGCCGGCACAACTCCGTGCCGCTCATGCCCGGCAACATCAAGTCGAGGATGATGAGCGCGGGCGCGCGCCGCGCATCGAGCGCCGCCGTTAACCCCTGCTCGCCCGTCGGCGCGACGACCGCCTCCAAGCCCTCGCGCTCCAGGTTGTAACGCAAGCCCTCCGCGATGTCCGGGTCGTCTTCGATGATGAGAACAGGCTTTGACATATCTTCAAGTGACAAGTGACGAGTGACAAGTGACGAGTTGAAGACAAGCGGCGTGAGCAAGATAGGTATTCGGTTTTAACTTGTCACCTGTCACTTGTCACTCGTCACTGTTCTAATTGCTGTGTTTGATAAAGGCCGCTTCGGTCATGTAGACGGTAAGTTCGCAGATGTCCGTAACGTAGTCGCCGACGCGTTCGAGGTGCTTGGCGATGAGGAGCAGGCGCGCGGCGCGCCCGGTGGTCGTCGGGTCGGAGGACATCAGCTTGATCAGGGTTTGGAACATGTGCTCGTAGAGTTTGTCGATCTCGTCGTCGCCTTCGATGACGGCGCGCGCGCTTATCGCGTCGCCCGTGGTGAAGGCGTCGAGCGCGGCGCGGAGCATCGAGGAGGCTTGCGCGGCCATGCGCGGCAGTTCGGCGAAGGGCTTGAGTTGCGGCTCGTCGTTGAGGTCGATGGCGGCGCGGGCGATGTTGCAGGCGTGGTCGGCGATGCGTTCGAGGATGGGCGTCGCCTTCGCCACCGCGACGACGAAACGCAGATCGCGCGCCGCCGGTTGGCGGAGAGCCAACACGTCTATGCAGAGCCGGTCGATTTCGACTTCGAGTTGGTCGATCTGATCGTCGTCGTCGAGAACTTCCTGCGCCGCGGCTGTATCGCGTTCGGCGAGCGCGAACATGGCGCGCTCCAGCGCGGTTTCGGTTTTGCCGCCGAGCAGCAGCACGCGGTTGCGCAAACTGTCGAGATCGTTATCGAGATGTCTGTAACGTTCCATAGTAAAAAAGCTTTTCAGCCAAATCTCCCCGTGATGTAGTCCTCGGTCAGCTTCTCGTTCGGGTTTGTAAACATCTTCTCGGTCGCGT
>DASQNL010000747.1:0-11246 GCA_035644995.1 Pyrinomonadaceae bacterium
CTTCGCGCACTTCCCCATGCCGCGCGCCACAGACCTCTTCGGCCCCACCTTTCGCGGCGAAGGCACCATCCGCATCGACGACGTGCAACTCGACCCGCGCTACGGCAAAAACTCTCCCTATTACGGGATGCCGGAAGGCCACCTGCCCGTGACGAGTTATCTGGCCGTGCCGGTTATCTCGCGCTCCGGCGAGGTCGTGGGCGGATTGTTCTTCGGCCATCCGGAAGCGGGCGTCTTCACCGAGCGCGTGGCACGCGTCGTCGAGGGGCTTGCCGCGCAGGCGGCGGTCGCCGTGGATAACGCGAGCCTGTACGACGCCGCGCAGCGTGCGCGTGCCGAGGCCGAACAAGTCGCCGCGGAAAAGCAGCGATTGTATGTGGAGGCGCAGGAGTCGAACCGCCTCAAGGACGAGTTCCTCGCCACCGTCTCGCACGAGCTGCGCACGCCGCTGACGGCCATCCTCGGCTGGGCGCACCTGCTGCGCACGGGACAGACCGACGACGAGAACTTGGCGAAAGCTCTGGAGACCATCGAGCGGAACGCGCGGGCGCAGGCGCAACTCATCGACGACCTCTTAGACGTATCACGCATCATCACGGGCAAACTCCGCATCGACGTGCGTCCGATTGATCCGAACTCATTCATCGAGGCTGCGGTCGAGGCGGTCAGACCTGCGGCCGAGGCGAAGGGCGTGCGCTTGCAGCGGATCATGGACACGGGCGTCGTCACGGTCTCGGGAGACCCGGTGAGGCTCCAGCAGGTGGTTTGGAATCTGCTCTCAAACGCCATCAAGTTTACCCCGAAAGGGGGGCGGGTGCAGGTCAGGCTGGAACGGGTCAATTCGCACATCGAAATCGGCGTCAGCGACACGGGGCCGGGGATCGAGCCGGAGTTTTTGCCCTACGTCTTCGACCGCTTCCGTCAGGCCGACGGGCGCACCACCCGCCAGCACGGAGGGTTGGGGCTGGGGCTATCAATCGTGCGTCACCTCGTCGAACTGCACGGCGGAACGGTGCGTGCGGAGAGCGAGGGTGAGGGACATGGGGCGACCTTCACGGTGCTGCTGCCCGTCGCACCCGTCTTCCAGACCGTCGGCGTAGCCGAGCGCGTGCACCCGGCGGCGAGAGACATGCTGCCCCTGTACGATTGCCCGGAGCGGCTTGAGGGGGTGAGGGTTCTCGCCGTGGATGACGAACCGGACACGCGTGAATTGTTGAAGGTCGGGCTGGGGCAGTGCGGCGCGTTAATGACGGTTGTCGGATCTGCCGCCGAGGCGCTTGAAGCGATTGCGGTCGAAATGCCAGACCTGCTCATCAGCGACATCGGGATGCCGGGCGAAGACGGGTACGAGTTGATCCGGCGCGTGCGACAGCTTCCGCCGGAAAACGGGGGCAAGGTGCCCGCCATCGCGCTGACCGCATACGCGCGGGTCGAAGACAGGATGCAGGCGCTCAGAGCCGGTTACCAGATGCACGTGCCGAAGCCGGTGGAACTGGCGGAGCTGGTAGCCGTCGCCGCCAGCCTCGTCAGACGCGGCGACTGAGGCGGGGTCATGTGGAGCGATCTTCTCAGGGTCTTCACCTTGATCCCGACTTTGTGCGCCCTCTTTTTTTGCGCGCCGGCAGCGCACGCATGAACGCGCACGATGGTTGAGTCAATCAACAGACATTGCCGCGCCCGCCTCTGATTTAACAATCCAGGGATAACAAATGTGAGAGCAATCAGTCTCCTCATCCTGAGAGAGCATCGGCAGGAACCCCGGAGTCTTCATCCTGATCGCGCGGGCGATCTCGCCGCACAGCCCGGCGGGATTAACTCATGCGTCCGTTTACGCTAGAGAGCGAAACTTATCTTGCAGCGCGCGATACAAGCCTCCATTGCGGAGAGGTATCTTCTGGACTATCTCGCCCTCATTAGTCGGATCATTTTTCCATACATATTTGCCCATGTCGGAGTTCCAGTAGAGCATGTCGACGCCCTGGTTTGAGCACGTCACGAACGTGCCGTCGCTGTAAAACTTTCCCTGATGGGTCTTGAGGTTCGGCCGCAACATCATAAACGGCGTGCCGTCGCCGATGTTGCCCTGCGGGTGCCCCACTTCAGACGGCTCGCCGCGCAAGTCCCAACTGTAGACCTCCGTCCCCACCTTGACCCGCACACTGCTTCCCAACTGAACCGCGAAGGGAGCCAGCGAGATCGCGCAGGAATAAGGTGTGTGTGCGCTCCATCGACCCGCGTCGAGCAAATTCATCGCCCCGATATTTTCCACTTCCGCCTTACTCCAGTGGAAGCCTTCCACGGGTTTGGGGGAGCCTTCCCAGGGCAGTTCGTACAGGGTCACGGACAAATCATAATTCAGGCCGAGGACGTAGATGCCGTATTCCTTGTTTCCCCTCGGAGCGATGGCGACGGAGGCGACTTTGAAGTCGAGCCACCAGGGATGCCAATCCCCCCACCGGCTATCATCAGGCGACCAGTTTTCCCCTTCTTCGGTCGCATCGTTGAAACCGCAGATCGAGAGCATACGTCCGCCGTCGTGCGTACAGGCGACGACCACGGTATGCGGAACGTCCGGCATCTCCCCGATAAAGATTTGTTCGCCTTCAGGGCTATTCTTTGCCCGCTTCCAAGTCGCTCCCCGTCGTCCCACCGTGGCGAACATGACGTACTTCCACATGTTAGTGTCCCAAGGGGCTTCATGGCCGGGGTTTTGAACTTGGTGTTCCGCGACGCTGAATATTGTCCCGCTCGAAGAGACGGCGAAGTTCCGCACCGGCTCATAGTGAACTTCTTCAAAGGCAGTCCATTCTTCGAGCGTCACGCCCATGCGCTGATAGAGAGGCTCCAAATTCGTATCGAACGATTCGGCTCCCCCCTTATGCCAACGGGTATAGATTCGGCAGTTGTTCTGTGCCGGGAATTCCATCAACCTGAGCTTTTCGCTCCAGGACGCGGCGGTCTGATGGTGCCACGAAATGAACCCGCCGTGGCTGCCGCGGTCAACCAAGGTTGAGAGGCCGGGCATCGAAAGCCACATGCGGAACATGTAGCCCACAACCTGATCCATGAGCGCGCCCCACTCCTCCAAGGGTTGGTCGAGATTTTTCCCAAGGAAATCGAGCGCATCGTCAATTTCCTGCACCCGCGCGGGAGCGTTGACTATGACCTTGAGTTTGTCCCACGCTACTCCCTCCACCATCATCTCAGGGGTATAATTCTCAGGGAAAAACATCTCGTCGGTGGCGTCCTTCTCCTTATCGAATGTCCGCCCCGCCTTCCGAGCCGCTATGACGGCATCACGCGCGGCGGCCATCTTTACAATATAATCAGCGCCGTCGTTCCTCCACCTGGTCTCGCTCGCTTCAAGATCACTGCTCTGCTTAATCAGGGCTTGCACCACGAGGGTCTTCTTAATCTCCTCCAGCAAGGATTCCTTCTCCGGGTTAAAGGCTTCCAAGATAGACGCGATGATCCCGGTGAAAAGCGAGAAGACGCCCCCGGCGGCGGCTCCGACGGGGCCTATTAAAGCTCCCAATTTGGTGAGTTGACCCATCCCTTCGAGCAACGCGGCAGCCCCGCCCAGCCTGTCCCCGGCATTCAAATGCTTAAACCCCTCGATGAGGGATTTCGATGCCTCCTTCGTCTCCTGCGCGGCGGCGGCGTACTCGCTTCCCGTCAACTTATCCTTGTTCTCCGTCAAAGTATTATTTAACTTTTCGAGATGCTCATCCAACCAGTACATATCGCCTTCTATTCCTTTCCGCAGCCGGTTCGCCGCAACGGATTCAACTAGATCAACGCTATCTCAACCTGATCGACGCTTGCCAGTCGCTATCGAACTGCGCGAACGAGACGCCCGTGGCCTGCTCTATTGACCGCTGCGTCGGGTTCCGGTAACTCAACTGCAAGAAGCGGCGCACATTGTCCGGGGAGTAATGTTCGCCCATGAAAACGAACGCCGTGTAGCCGATCCAGTAGGCCGACCTGAGCCAGACGCCGCTGTACTTCCCGGTCTCGAATTCGGTCAAAGGGATAATGCCCGCCGGATCAACTTCTCTGAGGCGGTCGGTATCGCCGCTGGCGTAGTCGGCGACGCCTTCGGTGACCCACTGCGGATGACGCAGCGGCGTCGATAGGTCGAGCGAAGAGAAGAAGACATAGTGCGCCATCTCGTGCCAGACGGTGCGCTGGACGCGCAGAGAGCTAGCGGCATCGCCCGGCCGCCAACCCACGGAGGTAAAAGTTTCCGGCGCGAAGAACAGCCCGTGACAGAGCGCGCCCGTGGGCGAGAAGGTCATCGAGGCCACGGCCACCGCGTAGGGATTGCGGCTCGTCGAAAGACGCTCGAACTCGGCGCGGTCGCGGCAGACATAGAGGGCGAGTTTGCGGCCGTTGGCATCGGCCGGATGGTAGTACTTGCCGAAGAGGTCGGCCAACGGCCTGACCGCGCGCTTGGCCGCGGCGAAGAGAAGGTTGGCCTTCGCCGCATTGTCATCCCCTGGGTGGTAGTAGACTATAAAGTCGTCGTCTTCGAGCTTGAAGAAACCGTTGCCCGCATCTTCGCCCTCGTTCGTCTCGTTGCGCCAAGACTCTTCGACCGGCTCCTCGCGGAAGCGCGCGACTATGTCGCCGCCCGCACGCTCGATGCCGCGAAAGAAATCTTTCGTCTCCTGCGGAATTTCGGCGTAGCGCAAGGGCACCTGGCGGCGCGCGCGCTGGCTCACGAGCACGCCCCCCGCGAGGAGCAGGAGCGCGGCGAGCGCGACGACGACGTGCCGGCGGTTCACTTGATCTCCGGCGGTAGATCGTCGCTCAGATCAACGAAGCCTTCGACCTCGCTGCGCATCTGCGAGGAGACATCCGTCGCCTGCCCGACGCGCCAACCGTCGCCCGTCGTCTCGCAGAAGTAGTAACGCCGCCCCTTGTGCTCGATGGTGAAGGGGTCGCCGGCCTCGCCGAAATCCGGGATGCCGCCGACGGCGATAGCGGCGTGCGCGGCGTTCGCGCTGATCAAGACGAGCACGGGGTAGCCGAGGCTGCGCATCAACGCCGCCGCGAGCACGGCCTTGCAGTCGCAGTCGCCGCGCTTATCGTAGAGGGTTTCGGCGGGCAGGCGATAGTAATCCTCCGGGCTGCCGATCTCCTCGCAGTCGCGGTCGAAGGCGTAGTTGATGTTGCGCTCCTGCACGAAGCTGAGCGCGGCCTGCACCTCTTCCAGTTGGGTGAGTCGCTCCTCGCCCGAACGATTGACGATGAAGCGCGCGACGCGCTGAACCTGACGGGCGCGCTCGCCCTCCTTGACGAGCCTGACACTGACCTCACGGCTGTTGCGCGAAGCCAGCGACGCATTTCGTTGGAAGGGGTTCGACTGCCGTATCCCGTCGATTTCCTGCGGGTGAAAGGTGACGTGCGTTTGCAGATTGACGGTGCGCAGAGGCGTGTCGAGGTTCCAATCGTAATACTTGACGATGTCTCCCTCCTCCTCTTCGCCCTCATCCGGCTCGTCGCGTCGCCGCCGGTGCTCGCGGCGCGCGCGCGGCTCAACGCTCCAGACCTCGTCCGGGGCGAAAAACCAAACGGCCAAAAAGCCCGTGAGGATCGCAGCGAACAGCGGCATGTACGTATAGGCGTCGACGAAGAAACTCCACCCGACGCCGAGCGCGCCGAGGATGACGCCGCTCATCGTCCAGTAGTTGATCCCCGTTTGCCGGTTGATCATCGTCAGGTAGTAGAGCACGCCGTTCGAGGTGGAGAGCATGAGCACCTTCAGGGCGTGGAGCGCAGCCCAGATGAGCGCGTAGAGCAGCAGCATCGAGAGAACGAACGACCACTCCGCGCCGAGCCAGAGGAACATGACATAGCGGCCGTCGAAGAATTGCACCACGCCGGGAACGAAGTAGACGGCGGTGAAGACCGCGGAGGCCAAAAGCGCGGTGTCCCACACGCTTTGCGGCTGCGGCTGCGGGGCATCCTCACGCGCCACGACTTCGCGCCGGTAGAGCAGGAGCGCCGCGCCGCCGCGTGCCAGCAGCGTCGGCTCGTTCGCGCGCGGCCCTTTGAGACGGACGGCCTCCACCGCCTTGCCGTAAGGTTCCGGGTCGGCGTCGGGAACGTCCGCGTGACGGCGCAGCCATAGCTCGTACCAATGTCGCTGTCCCTCCGGCGAAACCACGCCGACCCTCTCTCCCTCCCAGAAAGAGTCGGCCTCCTCTCCTTCCAACACGCTCGGCTGAACGTCCAGCCTCCGGTAAATATCCCCGCGCGCGTCCACCCAGCCCACGTCGTCGTAGTTCTCCGACCCGCCCTCTTCCGGGCGATAGACGCGGACGACCGCGCGCCCGTCGGCGTCCCTTCTCTTGAGGTAGATCATCCCGACGCGTCTCTGTCCCGGCGGCTGCGTGATGTCGATGATCGTGCCGTCGCGCCCGCGGACGTACCCGACGAGGACGGGACGCCGCTGCCCGTTGATGACGAAATACTCATAGAAGTTCGCGCGCGGAAACAGGATGCGCGCGGCGAGCCAGAGCAGCAGAGCGGATAGGCAGATGACGATTGCGCTGAACATATGGACTTTACCTCCCGCAAGCCTCACAACTCCGGGTAGCTTTCCTCCACGTCGCCGAGTCGCAGTTGACCTCTCAGGCGGATGATCTCCTCCGCAGACCCGCGTGCGGTGAAGGTTCGTCCATCGACTGCGCTGATGATCGTCAGGTCGGCCGAGGTCTGGAGCCGGGACGATGCGGCCGTGAAGAGGCGTGGCGGCGTGGCTGCTTGGCGGTCGGCCTCGGCGGCCTCGGGGTCTGCGCCGAGCACCCTGACGAGAGCCACGTCTTCGATGCCGGAATAGGGCGACGCGCCGATGAACCCGAAGGGCTGGTAGGAGGCGAACGAGAGCACGCTGCCGTCGCCGCTGACCCTCAACGCGTCGCTGCCCTCGCCGATGATCGGGCTGAGACGCGCGGGGGCGTGGTATTTCCACTCGGAGCGCGCCGGCGGGGGCTGCGACGCGCCGCTGTGGAAGGCCAGCGGAGGGGCGGCGAGACGGCGCAGGCGGTCGAGCGTCTCTTCGCGGTGGCGTTCGTCGTCGGACATCAGCCAACGGTCGAGTTGTATCTGTTGCTCGGTGTCGTAGAGCCGCTCGGCGTAGGCGAGCGCGGAGTCGGCGAAGGTTGTGAGCACGTCCGGGTTGGCTTCCTGCGCCACGGGCGGGGCGAGTAGTTCCCATGCGGGACGCATATCGTCGCCGGTCTCCGCGTCGAGAAATCGGTTGAGCAGCAGGCCGAGCATCTCTTCATTGCACTCCTCGAAGAGAAGCTGCTCGCCGCCGACCGTGACCCGGCAGGCGAGGCTGCCGTTCGAGAGGATGCTGACCGACCGGCCGCGCCCCGGTATCGCCAGGTCGCCGGTGAGGGCGCAGTGGAAGGCGGTCGTCCGATACGTGTACTGCTCGGCTTCCGGCGCGGTAAGTCCGGCGCGCACGCGTTCAAGATATTCCTCCAGTTCGCGGCAGTATTCTCGCGCCTGTTCGCTGAGGCGGCTCATTTCGAGTTCGACGGCCTCTTTCGCCTTGGTCTGCGCGTGACGGAGCACGGCGGCGACGTACTCGCGGATACGCTTCCTGAGTTCGTTGAGCGTGCGCACCTGATAACGCCAGAAGGCGACGCCGAGCGGGGCAGCCCCAAGCAGAAGGAGAGCGAGGCCGGGCACGTCGAGCAGCCATTCCAGATTGACGACGTTGGGCGAGAGGAAATCCAGCAGACGCTCGCCGAGGAAGGCCAACATGATCGAGATGAGGGCGGCGCGCAGGAAAAGCGCGAGCGGCAGCGGATGACGCTTGATCCGCTCGACGAGGCCGTCGAAGAGACGTTGTTCCCTTGAGAAGTCGAGCGTCGGCGGGGAGTCGTCGTAAAAAGCGCGCAGCTCCTCCGGGACGCTGAAGACCTCCAGCCGGTTGAACTCATCCAGATTGACGAGCGTGGAGCCTAAACCCCGTAGCTCGCAGGCCTCGCGCATCTTGCCGAGCACGCTCAAGGCCTGCGGGATCGTGCGCGCCTGCCCGTACTCGCCGCGCAGCACGCCGACGACCGTCTCGCGCATGAGACTGCGCAACCCTAGCGCGGCCTCGCCCCCGTCCCACAACTCTTCGCGCCGCCGTTCGAGGTAATCGTCCCAAGCCTGGAGCCGCATCTGTAAAAAGAGGCGCGAGTACTCGGAGAGCCGGAACGGGAGGTAACGCAGGTACAGGAAGAAGTAGAAGGCGAGCAGCCGCGTGGTATAGAAAGCCCAGGCCGAGACGGTGTGCAGGCGGCGATCCATGGCCGCTTGCCACACGCGCGAGTCGAAGCTGAAAGAGGGAAGTTTGACGCCCCCGGCGGCCTCCTTGCGTGTGAACTCGCGGAAGAGTTGCGAGACGCCGACCTTTTGCTTCAACGAGGCGACCGCCAGATTTGCCTGACCTTCATCCACGAAGGGAGGGGACTCGGAGCTTTTGAACTTCCCTAGCAGGGAATCGCAGGCCGCCAACGCCAAACGGCGATGATGACCGCGCCAGTCGTAATAGATCGCCGCCGCCCCGACGGAGAAATAGGCGGTCGCTTGCCTGCGTCCCTCCTCGTCGAGGTAATTCGCGCCGCTGATCATGAGGTGAAAGAGCACCTGCGCCACCGAGTCCTGCACCTGCGCGGCGTTGAGCGTCACGTAGCCGAAGGGATTCGCGGCGGTAGAGTTGGTATCTTGCAGGAAGATGACGGAGGCGAAGGGTCTTTCGGCCACCGGCAGGTGCATCATCGTGTGCAGTTCGCTGAGAAACTGCAAGATTTCCGCATGTTCCGGTAATTCGTGCGCGTTTTGCGGCAGGTAAATGACCGCCACCGGGTTGAGCGCTTTGTCCGGGAATTTCTCGCCCGCCTTGAGCCTGAGCATGCGCCCGAAGCAGTGCAGGTAAGAGCGTGTCCGCGGGCTGCGGACATCGCCGACGACGGCGACGCTCAAGCGCGTGTTGTCGAGTTGACCGCCGATGGAGGCCGCCCGCCCCGCGTCGCCGACGAGCGGGTTGCGGAGGAAGGCTTCGAGTCGCTCGCCGAGCGCCGAGGCGTCAGGCGGCATCTCGGCCTCGAACGCCTCGGCGTACCACCAGCGCGGCGAGGGGTCATCGGTGACGACTCCGCCAGAGCGGCTCCACTGGAGAAGTTGGTGGTCGAGCAGCGAGATCAGAGCCGCACCGTCAAGCCCCGCTTCCTCCAAGCTCTCGCCGCCCCGGTCAAGTCCGAGGGTTGTGACGACCCACCACGGTATCATCGCCATAGGCACACGTCTCTTCCGGGGTTCTCAACCTCGAAATACCCGCTCAAAAAGTCGCGCCTTCCTCCTCGGACGACGCCTTCCCGGCTTCGGCGTCCGACGAGTCGAGGATGCGCCTCTGCTTGCCGGAGACGAGGTTCTTCAGGGGCGCGAAGATGTCCTCCAGATGGTTACGCAAGTCCATGTAGAACTCCTTCGTCTCGGTCGGCCAAGATGATTTGGGGTTGAGCTTGTCGGCCAGCTTCCCGTGAGAGTCCTCCACCAACTGGAGCCACGAGCGCGAGCAGTTGTCGCGGAAGAAATCGTCCACCTCCTGAAGCGAAGCGACGAGTTGAGGTTTCCCGGCGAGGCCGGCGAGAATGTCCGAGTGGTACTTCACATCGCCGGCGACGTTGACGAACGAACTGCGTTCGAGCAGGAGCTTTCCGTTCGCGCGTTTGAGCGTTTCGCAGACCAGAGCTTCCTTCCCGCTATTGACTCCGGCCTGAATGATGAGCGGCGAGTGGCATGTTTGCCGGTTACCGGCAAACCGCTCGTCGAGATAGAAGATTTCGCGCAGCAGGTCGTCTTGCCGTGCCTCTTTGGCGGCCTCGAACATCTCACGGTAGAGCAGCATCGTGACGAAGAGTTTCTTCAGGTCTTCGGACTTGGGCTGCACCAGCATGCGCATGCCGTCGGCCACGCCGTAGAGATTGAAGAGACGATGGATGTGCGGCGCGAACGCGCTCTTTTTCTCCTGCCGCTCCTTGCGCGTGGTCGAATAAATCTGGCTGTAGCGTTCCTGATACGGATACTGATCCATCGTCCAGAGGGTCTTGGCGCGGATGCTGAGAAAGCGGTTCGGCACGTCGATGGGGACGAACTGGCTCGTCGAGCCGTGCGCGTAACCCATCTTGACGGCGAGCGACTGGTCGCTCCCGACGTAGAGATTGTAGGTCGTCGCCTGCCCGCCGCCGACGGTGCTCATCTTGCAGAAGGTCTGCGTGCCGGAGTTGAACTTGTTCTTGAGTCCTTCCCGCTCCTCGGGGCTGAGATTGTCCACGCGCTCCGTGAGCGGCTTCTGAATCTCGCTCATCACGTCGCGCGAGTCGCGCATCAGGCTGACGATGTAGGCGCGCGCGTACTGCTCGATGCGGTTGATCATGGCCTGCGCGGGCTGCCGCTTCTCGATGGTGAAGAAATCGCGGAAGAAGACGATCTCGCCCGCCTGCTCGAAGCCGTTGGCGTGGCCGGTGATCTCCGCATCGGTGAGCATCCGCCGGAGGGCATGGTGGAGTCCTTGCGTGCCCGCCCCGCGGCCGTAATCCTCTGGTCGTTGGCGGAGCGGTTCGGTGCCGCCGCCCTTCGTTTGCACCTGCTTGACGAGCAACGAGTAGAGTTGCGCGAAGCGATGATCGGAAGCCCAGTGTCCCTGCACGACGAACGTCTTGACATCGGGCAGGAAGGTGGTCGTGACATCCTCGGCGGTGGCCTGAAAGTCTTTAGGCAGGTTCACATTATAACCGTCCTTCAGGTTCGCCTCGGAGTTGCCCGCCTCGACTTTGCCCTCCAGCCGCTCCTGCACGGCCGCTTTCAGCACCGAGAGATTCCGGCGGTAATGATCGAGCACGCCGCTGTCGCCTTCCGAGAGATCGTTCAGAAGCGCGATCTGCTGCGTGACGATGGCGTCGCGGCCGGCCAGCCTGATCTTCTCCTGGAGCTTGCTGAAGAGGGCCGTGAAGTTGCGCACGCGCTCTTTCGGCTTGCCTTCCAGACAGCCCCGCTCGGCCGAGTCTATTTCGGATTCAAGCAGGCTCAGGCTTTCCTGCATCTCCATCTTCTCTTTGCGCAGTTCGCTGACCAGCCCGGCCGCCTCGACATCGAGTTGATCGGCGAGCTTCTGTGCGTAGTCGATGCCGAAGCGCAGGATGCTGTCTTCGAGGAAGCGTTCGAGTGAGCCGGTGCGG
>DASQNL010000748.1:0-1630 GCA_035644995.1 Pyrinomonadaceae bacterium
CTCGCCCGCACTGCCGGCCGTGGCGCGCTCGAAGAACAGGATGGGCTGCGCCCGCCCGTCAACTTTCAACTCGAACTGCTCCCGCTGCAAATTCTCTGCAAATCGTCCCTTCTGATCAACGACCGACACGTCCGTCTGCACGAGGCTCGTGCTGACGCGCAGGACATCATCCGCCGGGTCGTCCTGCCGCTGCGGCTGCGGCGGCGGCTGCGTCGGTCGCGCTTCCTGCCCGAACACGGCCGATTGCACCGCCAGCAGGCAGGCGAGCGCGAGGCGCGAGGCTGTTTTCGTGAATCGCGTGGATGAGGCGAATATTTTCATGCGCACTTGGAAGCGTAGCATCGCGTCGCCGGTTGCACTCGTCCCGGCCGTTAATTAACCGTTCGTCACGACGGTCGCGCCGGAGCGGGCGGTCTCTCAGGCGGCGGAAAGCGTTGAAACGTTAGCCTAACATGTCTGAGAACTTTTTTCCCTTCGCGGGATAGCGACGAGAAACGCCAGCGGCGCGGCGAGCAAAAGCCACATCGTCGAGGCGAGGCCGAAGCGTTCGGCCGTCAATCCGAGCGCGAGCGGAATCGTGCCGCCGACGAGGCCGGACAGGTTGCCGAGCGCGAGCGACGCGCCGCTTCCTTCGGGCATCGCGGCGTAAAGTTGCGCCTTGAGGATCGAATACCAACCGGCGTTCGTGATGCCGACGAGGCCGAGCAGCACGAGTTTGGCGGAGAGTCCCGGCGCGAGCAGGAAGGCCGGGAACAGGATGAGCATGACGCCCGCGCTCCAACGCAGGTAGCTCAAGCCGCGCACGCGCTCCAATAGCGGAATGAGCAACAGGTCGCCGCCGAGTCCGACGCCCGTCCAGACGGCAATCGCCAGCCCCGCCTCCCCGTCGCCCATGCCCGCCACGTCAACGAAGTAGAGCGCGAGAAAGCCGTGGAAGCCGTCGAGCATCAAATCGGACAGCTCCAACAGCACGAGCCAGCGTCGCACCTCGCCGCGCCGCAAAGCGCGCAGGGCAACGCGCGCGCCCTGCCGGATGCCGCCGCGTTCGGTCGTCCGTCCGGCGCACGCAACTGGGTCGAACGCAAAACGACGCGCGACCATTACGAGCAAGACGGAGAGGCCGCACAACCCGCCGAACCACGCGCGCCAACCCGCGCCCGCCTCGACCGCCGCGTTCAACCCAAGCGACCCGGCGACGATGCCGAGCGACCCGGCGAAAGCCCAGCGCGCCATGTTCCCCTCGCGCCGCGCGGGCGCGGAGTCCATCAGCGCGGCCTGCGACAGGCTGACAAACGCGCCGCCCGCCGGGTAGAACAACACGAAGGCCAGGAGCAGCGAGGCGAAACCGGAACTGCGCGCCACGAGGAGCAGCGAGAGCGCGAAGCAGACGCCCCCGGTCAAAATTATCGCGCGGCGGCGGCGCGTGTCGCCAAGGAGCGCGAGCGGCGGTTCGATGATGTTGCCGACGAGGTTAGGGACGGCGAGCAGCAGCCCGATGTCCGTGTAGGAGAGCGAGAGGTCACGGCGAATGAGCGGCCACGCGGCCTGACGCGAGCCGTCAACGAGTTCGTCGAAAAACTCGATGGCGAGCAGGGTGTAGGTGAGACGACGGAGCGCGCGCCCGGCCGCG
>DASQNL010000749.1:0-11934 GCA_035644995.1 Pyrinomonadaceae bacterium
TTCTCTTGGGGCTTCCACCCTTTACCCTTTAACCGACGTTTTGTTGCGATAGCGTGGCGATCAAATTCTAAATTAGCGCGGCGCAACGGAAACGCGCCTTTTTGTCATCTACCCTCTTGACTCCCCTTACATGTTTGACGAGAATCGCAGGCGATTCAGGAAACCAACACAAAACCTCGCGTGGGTTTGGTCTAAAACGGTTCGTGGGCGCGCCCGACAGCAAGCGTCCGGTTGCGCCGCAGCATGTGGTGGCTGCGACGCCTTTTCTTTGTCGGGCTTCCGGTAAAGCATCCCTCGTCGGCGCGAGCCGTGATCTTGATGAGCAGCAGCCACAGCGGGCTTAAATTTTATAACTCGGATAAGCAGGAGAAAGAAAAAATGAGCGTGAACCAGTTGAACAGATTCCGTGTGTCGAGCATCGCCCTCACCATCGTGCTGGGGTTGGCCTCCGCCGCCTTCGCCCAAACGACCCAGCCGATGAGCGGCGGCAACTCGCGCACGGTCGCCAGCGGCCAGAAGATGACCGTCAAAGGCGTCGTCATCAGCCGCGACATCGACGCCAACACTTTCGTCGTGCAGGACATGAACGGCGTCGGCACCACCGTCCGCCTGACCGACCGCACGAGCGTCAAATCGAAGGGCGGCTTCTTCGGCGGCGGCTCGACCTACGGCGCGTCGAACATCTTGCGCGGCCTCAACCTCGAAGTTGAAGGGCGCGGCGACGCCTCCGGCAATCTCGTCGCGGAAAAAGTCCGCTTCGGCAGCACGGACTTGAGGGTGGCGCAATCGATTCAGGCGCGCGTCGATCCGGTTGAGAGCCGCGTCGGCACGGCGGAGAATCGCATCGGGCAGGTTGAACAAAACTCGCAGCGTCTCTCCGGCCAGTTGGATGAGTTGGCCGCGGTCGCCAACGCGGCGGGCGGCGGCGCGAAGGCCGCGCAGGAAACGGCGGACGCCGCCGTCTCCGGCGTCAACATGACGAACGAACGCATCAGCGCGCTCGACGACTACGTGGCGCAGCAAACCGTGAACGTCAACTTCCGCGTCGGCAGCGCGGTGCTCATGCCCGAAGCCAAGACGACGCTCGACCAGATCGCGCAACAGGCTCTCAAGGCGCGCGGCTACGTGCTGGAAGTGCGCGGCTTCGCCAGCGCGGACGGCGCGGAATCGAAGAACCGCATGCTCAGCCAGCGTCGCGCCGACGCCGTCGTGCAATATCTGGCCTACACGCACAACATCCCGCTGCGCCGCATCGTGACGCCGTTCGGCTACGGCGAGCAGCAGGCCGTCGCCGACAACGCGACGCGCGAAGGTCGCCAGCAGAACCGCCGCGTGGAAGTCAGCGTGCTCGTCAATCGTGGTCTCATGCAGGCCGCGCCGAACATGAGCACGGCGAAGCCCGATCAGGCGACGCCGCAGGAGTAAGTCCCGGATCACGCAACCCAGGGAGTAGGGAAAGGGGGAAGGGGTAAAGGGTAAGGGAAGACCGCAAGCCGGCTTCCGCTTCCTCCTTTACCCTTTGCCCTTTACCCCTTCCCCCGTTTCCGTCCCTGTTTCCGTCCCTGTTTCCGTCGAAAGGTGTTTCGATGAGTAAAACCTACGACAGACCGCGCGCGCTCCTGCTACTGACCACGATCATTCTCGGCTGGACGCTGGCCGTGCCCACCCTGGCGACGCGTGCGGGCGGGCAGACGACGACGGCGGCCGCTCGCAACAGTCGCCGCCCGGCGCGACAGGCACGCAAGCAAACGCGCCCGGCGCGCGTCGCGCAGGCGGCAACCTCGCCGACGCCGCAGCAGCAGCAACCGATCCGCGTCCCGCAACTCTCGCCGCAACAGCCCGCGCCGCAGGCGACGCCGCTCCCGACGCCCGCGCCGCGCGCGACCCGACCGCCTTTCGCCGACCCCGCGCCGCCGCCCCCGCCCGTCAACGAAAACAGCCCGGATAAACTCGCCGGCGAAACCATCGAGGACGACGACGAGATCGTGCGCGTCACGTCGAATCTGGTGGTCGTGCCCGTGTCGGTGACGGATGAGCGGGGCGAGCCGGTGCAGGGGTTGAAGGCGGCGGACTTCCGCCTTGAAGAAGAGGGACGCGCGCAGGAGATCGCGCACGTCGGCGACGCCGAGCAAGTGCCGCTCGACATCGCCATTCTCTTCGACGTGTCGAGCAGCATCGGCCAGCGTTTCGCCTTCGAGCAAGAGGCCGCCGCGCGTTTCCTCAAACAGGTCTTGAAGCCGATTGATCGCGCCGCCGTCTTCGCCATCGAAGGCAAGCCGCGGCTCGAACAACCGCTGGCCTCCGCCGAGATCGCGTCGGCCAAACTGCTGAAAATTCCCGCGCCGACCAAATCCACGCCGACGGCCTTCTACGATTCGACCATCGCCGCCGCGCGCTATCTCGCGCAGAACGCGCCCGGCCGACACCGCCGCGTCATTGTCGTCATCTCCGACGGCGACGACAATTACAGCGAGCGGGTGCAGGCGGGCGAGGTCGAGGATGCGCGCGCGCTCAATCGCGGCGAGAAGTTGCCGGCGGGCGCGAACGCGCGCCAGCAGGCGACGCACCGCAAGGCCCTCGTCGAAGTGCAGCGCGAAGTGCAACGCGCCGACGCCGTGTTTTATTCCATCAACCCCAGCGGCGGCGGTCTCCAGTTCAACGCCCGCGGCAAGCGCGCGCAGGAGGGCATGCAGCAACTTGCCGCGACGACCGGCGGCACGTCCTTCGCGCCCGAACAACTCGAAGAACTCGACGACATCTTTCGTCGCATCGCCGCCGAACTGCGCGCCCAGTATCTTCTCCAATACTATTCCAACAGCGACGCTCCCAACGGCAAATTCCTCAACATCAAAGTGCGCGCGCCCAACCGCGCCGACGCACGCGTCCGCGCCCGCAGCGGCTACTACGTCAAGAAGTGACCGGCGACAAGCGACGGGTGAAAAGTAACGGGTAACAAGCGACGGGTGACGGGTCAGCAAGCAAGATTGCTTTAACCCGTCACCCGTCACCTGTCACCCGTCACTTGTCTTACATGTCCAAAAGCACGTCGGCGAGTTGATTGGCGACTTCGATGAGGGCGCGCCCGGCGGCGTCGAGTTGTCCGGCGTTGGCGCGTTGTTCGGCGTTGGCGGCCGAGGCGGCGACGCCGCTCAGACGTGTGAAGTGTCGTTCGAGGCCGGGAGTGGTGCGAAAGTAGAGTTCGAGTTTATCGAGCCGGCCGCGGATGTTCCCCAGGCTGCCCAGCACGGTCGTGCGGCTGCGGTCGAGGATGGCCTGCGCCTGCGGCGACACGTCGCCGCCCTCGCGCGCCTGCTTCTCGTTCGACTCCACGCCGACCGAGGTGCGCCCGTAGAGATAGAGAAAGCGCGTCAGCGTCTTCAACTCGTCGGCGAGGCGAATGCGCGCCTCGTTGAGCGTGCTCGTGCTGGCCGCGGTCGGCCGCTTGGCGCGCGTCGCGGCGGCGGCGGGTCGTCGCGGCTGGTTCGTCCGACGCTGCCGCGATTGCGCCGCGGCGTCGGCGAACGGGAGCAGCAACAACAGGCAGGCAAGGCTCAGGGCTTGGGCAAGTTTCAAAATCGTTCCTCCTCTGACTCTGAAAGCGTATTGACGACAAACTATGCCCGCGCACGGCGCGGCGTCAAGCCGGGGCGCGCGGGGAGCAGTCGCGCCGGTTCGGCGTCCGCGCGGGCGCGCTGTTACAATGACGGGCGAACACAGCGCGAAAAAGCACGACGCACATTCTTTGCGATGCCGAATAGAATGCTACAGGTTCGCCGCCTCGGGCGCATGGAGTACGGGGCGGCTTACCAACTCCAGAAGGAGATCGAGGCCGCGCGCAAGGGCGGCGCGGGCGCGGACACGCTCCTACTCGTCGAACACCCGCACGTCCTGACGCTCGGCCGTCGCGCCGACGCTTCGGCCGTCCTCGCCGCGCCCGAAACTCTGGAGGCGCGCGGCGTCGCCCTCTTCGAGACGAACCGCGGCGGCAAGGCGACTTATCACGGGTTGGGTCAACTCGTCGGGTATCCCATCATCAATTTGAGTCCCGAACGCGAGGACGTTCATCGCTACGTGCGCGAACTCGAAGAGGCGTTGATGCGCGCGCTCGCCGATTTCGGGATCGAGAGTTTCAGGCTGAAAGGCTTGACGGGCGTTCACACGGCGCGCGGCAAGGTGGCCGCCATCGGCGTCCACATCTCACGCTGGGTCACGACGCACGGCTTCGCCTTGAACGTCAATACCGACCTCAGTTTCTTCGATCTCATCATCGCCTGCGAAGGCGAACCCGTGACCTCCATGCACGAACTACTCGGCCGCGAGTTGCCCTTGCGCGAGGTAGAAGACCGCCTCATCGCGCGTTTCGGCGAAGTTTTCGAGATGACGCCGGCGGATGAATATGCTCACGCTTGAATTTATACGCGAGGCGCGCGCGCGCCTCGCGCCGCACGTGCATCGCACGCCGGTCATGGCTTCGCGCGCCTTCAACGAGGCGGCGGGGGGGCGCGAGGTCTGGTTCAAGTGCGAAAATTTTCAACGCGCGGGGTCGTTCAAGATGCGCGGGGCGACGAACAAGATTCTTGCGCTCGACGCACCGGCGCGCGCGCGCGGGGTCGCGGCCTTCTCGTCGGGCAATCACGCGCAGGCCGTCGCGCTCGCGGCGCGCGACGCGGGAACGACGGCCGTGATCGTGATGCCGGAAGACGCGCCGCGCGCGAAGGTGGCGGCCACCAAAGGGTACGGCGCGGAAGTCGTCTTCTACGACCGCCAGCGCGACGACCGCGAACAGGTGGCGCGCGATGTGGCCGCGCGGGGCGGATACGTGCTCGTCCCGCCCTACGACGACTATCACGTGATGGCCGGGCAGGGAACGTGCGCGCTCGAACTACTGGAAGAAGTGGCAGACCTCGACGCGTTAGTGACGCCCTGCGGCGGCGGCGGGTTGTTCGCCGGGGCGAGCACGGCGGCCAAGGGCGTCAACTCACGGATACGCTGTTTCGGCGTCGAACCCGAAACGGGCGACGACACGCGGCAGTCGTTTTTGACGGGCGAGCGCGTCACCGTCCCACCGCCGCCGACCATCGCCGACGGGGCGCGCGTGCAGTCGCCCGGCGCGCTCACGTTTCCCTTCGTGCAGAGATACGCGGAGGACGTGTTGCTCGTTTCGGACGCGGAACTCGGCGAGGCTCTCAAGTTTCTGCTGTTCCGTCTGAAGATACTCGTCGAGCCGACGGGCGCGCTCGCCGTCGCGGCCGTGCTTTTTAATAAACTTCCGCCAAACATTCGACGCATCGGGGTGGTAATCTCCGGCGGCAACGTGGACGCCGACGCGCTCGCGCGGCTCTTGCAGTAGGCGCACGCCGGACGCGGGAAGCAGGCCGGTTCGGCGGCGGCGGTTTTATGTGCGAACAACAGGGGGAGGTCAGGCGATGGAGGAAGATAACCCGCTCAAGGAGCCTTTGAAGGTGGAGAAAGACGCGCCCGTGCGCAACGTCGTTCGCTTCTGGGTGATCGCGATAGCGTTGACGGTCGTGGGCTTACTGGTCTTCGGCCTCATCTTCGGCCGTTGCGGGATACAGCGGTAACGCCGCAGCGACAGGCGACCACGGCAAATGTTAAAATAGCCGCAAGTTAAAAATTCTTGGTGGAGCGAATTTAATTGAGCCGCGAGTTAAAAGTCATCAGCAATAATCCGCCGCCCGCTGCGGGACGCCCGACGGGGCGCAAGCCCGACTGGTTGAAAATTCGCATCGGCGACCCGACGAACCAGAACCACGTCTTCAACTTAATCGAGGGCTTGAACCTGCACACGGTTTGTCAGGAAGCGCGTTGCCCGAACATCTTCGAGTGCTGGTCTGACCGCACGGCCACCTTCATGCTCGGCGGCGACATCTGCACGCGCCATTGCGGCTTCTGCGCCGTCGGCAAGGGGCAGCCCGGCGCGCTCGACCTCGATGAGCCACGCCACGTCGCCGAAGCCGTGCGCCATCTCGACCTCGCCTACGCCGTCATCACCTCCGTCAACCGCGACGACCTGCCCGACGGCGGCGCGTCGCACTGGGCGGAGACCATCCGGCAGGTGCGCGCCGCCAACCCCGAATGCAAGATCGAAGTTCTCATCCCCGACTTCAACGGCGACGAGGCCGCGCTCACAACCGTGCTCGACGCGCAGCCCGACGTGCTCAACCACAACACGGAGACCATCGCGCGCCTTTACCGCCGCGTGCGCCCGGACGCGAAATACGGGCAGACGTTGACGCTCCTTGAGCGCGCCGCCCGCCGCCGCGACGAGGAGCGGCGCGGGATGCTCACCAAGAGCGGTATCATGGTGGGCTTGGGCGAGACGTTCGACGAAGTGGTCGAGTTGATGCGCGACCTGCGCGCCGTCTCGTGCGACATCATGACCATCGGCCAATACCTGCAACCGCACGCGCGGCGTCTGCCGGTGGAACGCTACGTCACGCCCGAAGAGTTTGCGCGCTGGCGCGAAGTCGGCATGGAGATGGGTTTTCATCACGTCGAATCCAGCCCGCTCACGCGCTCGTCGTATCACGCGCGGCAGCAGGTGGAAGGCACGGCGCAGGCCGAGACTGCGGAAGCCGGGGCGGTCGTCGCGGGATAAGAGAAAAAAGTCGGGACGCGAAACTTATAGAGGCGCGGAGTCGTTAAGGCTTCGTGCCTTTGTGTTTCCCCGCGCCGCGCCCGATGGCGATAAACAACTGACAATCGACCAACGACAACTGACAACTGACAAAGGACGAATCGGATGAAAGCGACGATCTTCAGGCGACACGGCGGCGCGGAAGTGTTGGAGTATGCGGACGTGGACGAGCCGCGCATCCGCGCCAACGAGGTGCTGGTCGAGGTGCGCGCGTGCGCTTTGAATCACCTGGACGTGTGGGCGCGAAAGGGGCTGCCGGGGATCGAGATTCCGCTGCCTCACATCCTCGGCAACGACATCGCGGGCGTCGTGCGCGAGGCGGGCGAGGTGGTTGATTGGGTGAAGCCGGGCGAAGAGGTGTTGTTGCAGCCGGGCGTCTCGTGCGGGCATTGCGCGGAGTGTCTGCGCGGGACGGACAATCTCTGCGCCGCCTACGACATGCTCGGCTACCGGCGCGACGGCGGCTACGCGCAGTTGGTCGCGGCGCCCGCCGTGAACGTGATCCGCAAGCCGCGGAATTTGAGTTGGGAAGAGGCCGCCGCGCTGCCGCTCGTGACCGTGACGGCGTGGCACATGCTCGTCACGCGCGCCGCCGTGCAACCGGGCGAGGACGTGTTGATTCACGCGGCCGGAAGCGGCGTCGGCTCAATCGGCATCCAGATCGCGAAGTTGAGGGGCGCGCGCGTGATCGCCACCGCCGGGTCGGACGAGAAACTTGAGAAGGCGCGCGCGCTCGGCGCGGACGACACGGTCAATTACACGCGCGCCGATTGGCCGAAAGAGGTGCGGCGGCTGACGGACAGGAAGGGCGTCGAGGTCGTCTTCGAGCACACGGGCGCGGAGACGTGGCCGGGTTCTATAGCCGCGCTCGCGCGCGACGGGCGGCTCGTCACCTGCGGCGCGACGAGCGGCTACGACGCGCGCACCGACCTGCGACAAGTCTTCTACCGCCACTTGAGCCTGCTCGGCTCGTTCATGGGTTCAAAGGCCGAACTGCTCGACGCGATGAAGTTCGTCGAGCGCGGCTCGATTCGCGCCGTCGTAGACCGCACGCTCCCGCTCGCCGAAGCCCGCCGCGCGCACGAACTGATGGAGGATCGCGCGCAGTTCGGCAAACTCGTGCTCGTTCCTTAGCAGCCGCACCGGACTTGTTTGAGAGGTGAACCCGGATGAACGAGATCGTCATACGCCATTGCAAACTTTGAACGTCGTACCGTGGGCGCGCCGTCCGGGTGGCGGCTCTCATCAAACTTGAGATCGGAATCGAGCCGCGCATCACCACGGGCGGGTTGGGAGAATTTACCGTCCTCGTGAACGGCAAATCGGTGGCGCGCAAGGGCTGGCTCAGGTTGCCGCCCGACGAACGTGTGCTGGCGGCGGTGCGCGATGCTTTGCGGCCGTAGAACTCTCGCCCACGCCGGAGCGCGCGCGCTCATCGCCCCGTGTAGTCTTCGACGCGGAATCGTTGGTTGAGCGCGTCGAATTGTTCGGGCTTGAAGTCGAAGTTGGTGCCGACGATGAGGCGGCGGTCTTCGTCCGTGAGGATGCGCATGGTGGTTTCGATGGGCATGTTGGTTTTGAGATAGGCTTTGTCGTCGGCATTGAGCGCGCCGCCGTCCGGGCGCGAGATGACGTAAACTTTCTGGAAGTTGTTGCGCTGCACGGAGGCCAGGTCTCGCTCGAAGACCGGGAGCTTGTTCTGCGCCGCGCCCGGTTGCGAGCCGGAGCGGTTGCAGCCGCCGGAGAGGGCGGCGAGCGACAGCAGCAGCAGCAGCACGCTCACGCATTTTGACATCTCGACGCCCACCGCCCCAGGTCTCCTAACTTTCATTTCGTCTCGCATAAAATTCAAACTCAATCAAGGTGTTTCCCGTCCGGCCGCGCCGGAGCGGGCGCGCGGCGCGCTCTCCGGTTTCACGTCTCCCCCGCATCGTCGCCCGTGTCTTCCGGGGCGGCCGCGTCGTCCGGGTCGGCTGCGTCGTCGCCGTCGGGTTCGACGGGCGGGGGCGTGCCTTTCCGGTCGCGGATGTAGAGCACGGTGCAGTGCTGGTCTGTGTAAACTTCGTCGAACCAACCGCTGTCCATCGCGGCATCGTAGAAATCGTTGTGCACGTCCTCGTTGTCGGTGAAGACGTAGCGCGCGCCGAAGCGTTCGCGAATCACGGGGCCGGGGTCTTTGTGGCGGCCGAGCGTGATGTCTTCGTAGAGACGCGACAGGCTTTGGTCGCGGTCGTAGAGATAGGTCGGGTCGAGACCGGAGACGTAGGCGTGCGTCGGGTCGTAGTAGAAGAGTTTGGGGAAATCATCCCAGTCGGTGTTGAAGACGACCTGCCCGGCGGGCACGTGCGTGCGCATCCATTCGATGCCCTTCGTGTATTCGTCGTGCGGAGCGGTCGTGCTGATCTCGCGCGTCTCGGCGACGATCATGGCGGCCATCGGGATCGTGAGCAAGACGGCGACGATGGCGGCCGCGAAAGTCTTTTGCGCCTCAGTCCAGCCGGGCGCGGCCGCGCCTTGCGCCCCGTCGCCCGCGGGGCGGTCGAGGTAAGGCTCAAGTTCGTCCAACACGTCGGCGGGCAACGCGCCGTAGGCGGTGCGCGCGCGCTCGAAGACGAGTTGGAGCGAGAAGGCCGCGAAGAGGACGGCGAAGGGCGGCCAGTATTCCGCGAAGCGACGCCAGCGTGCGTTGACGATGAGCAGGATGGTCGAGAAGACGAGGAAAAACAGCGCGGGGGCGGCGCGCTTGCGCTCCTGCCAGTTGAAAGCGATGTAGCCCGCGCACATCGCGGCGAAGGCGACGGCGCAGTTGCGCGCGAAGTCCCAACTATCGTAGGGATACCACTCCTGCCCGACGGCGGTGGAAAACTCTTTCGCCGTCACCTTCATGGCAACGTGCGCGTAGAACAGCCTGACGTTCAGCGGAAAGTAGGGGTTGATCACGGTGCCCGCCGCGAAGCCGATGGCGAACCACACGAGCGGCCGCCACTCGACGCGTCGCTCGCTCCACGCGATCACGGCCGTCCAGATGACGGTCGCGAGTCCGAGCAGCGCGAACATGTCGTAAGTCAGCGTGAAGATAAAGGTGAGCGGCAGCAGCCACAGGTATTTTCTCTGAAACAGGAGATGAATGCCCGCGACGAGCAGCACGACCGAAACGCTCATCGCCTTCGTCATGTTCATGCGAAACAGGAACGGCGCGGAGCACCCAAGCAGCGCGATGAGCCACAGCAGCGGATACTTGATGCGGTGGCGGATGATGAGCCAGTAGCAGGAGAGCACGGCGAGGCTGCCGAATAGCCACGCCGAAATCTTCGCGCCCGTCCGCACGTCGGGGAAAAAGGTGAAGGGAATTTGCAGGACGTGAAAGAGGAAATGATGG
Organism: Pyrinomonadaceae bacterium; assembly: GCA_035644995.1. Classification (GTDB taxonomy): domain Bacteria; phylum Acidobacteriota; class Blastocatellia; order Pyrinomonadales; family Pyrinomonadaceae; genus JAIVJZ01. The sequence goes on from DASQNL010000749.1 coordinate 10,038, forward strand.
TCTACGTAGTCGCGCGCGTTGAGGGTGGTCAGCGGCAGCCAGGTGAACTGCGGGAGGATGCGCCCGGCGCGAAAACTCTGCCAGAGTTGCTGACTCCAACCGATGTGATAGTAGCCGTCGAAGTCGCCGCAGCAGATGGCGTCGGTGGAGAATTGCAGCCGCCAGAAGACGAAGCCGACGGCGAGCGCGCCCGCCGCGAGATAAGCCGCGCGCCGCAGGGCGGCGTCGGCGAAAAAGTTTCGCCGACGCCACCACCGGCGCGGTCGCGTCTCGTCGGCGTCGCCCGCCGGAGGAGCCGTCGAAGGGTCGGCGTGGGCGGCGTCCGTGGCGGCGGCGGCGGCTTCGTGGCTTCCGGCTTGTTCCATACAGAAACTATCTATTCCTCTCGTCCGGCGCGTGGGAAAAACTGCGAATTGTCCGTTGAAACGACAACATAACACGGAAGCGCGGCGAGGGGGAAAGCAGGGATGAGGGCGAAGGGTGTGGGATGAGTAAGACTAAGAAGCTGTGATGAAAAGTAAAGCTGTTCTTGTTCCGGAGAGACATTTGATCATAGCCCGCCGCTTCATGGCCGGGCATCGCGTAACTCTCTTTTACGCGGAGTCACGTAGGGGCGATTGAATATGTTAAGCATTTCAATCGTCCCTACGTGACTCATACATGATCCTTCGACTTATCCCCGGCGATAAATCGCCGGGCTATCAGCAATCGTCCCTGACGGGACTTTAGCAATCGTCCCTGACGGGACTTCTGAAACTAGCCGGCCGACGTTTCGGTGAGGGTCTGGCGGTAGGGGAAGGCGAGGGTGAAGGTCGTGCCGCCGCCGGGCGCGCTCCCGACTTCAATCGTGCCGCCGTGTCGTTTGATGATGCCGTAGGAGACGGCGAGGCCGAGACCTGATCCTTGCGAGCCTTTGGTCGTGAAAAACGGCTCGAAGATGCGGTCTTGAAACTCCGGCGGGATGCCCTCGCCCGTGTCGCGCACTGCGACGACGAGCCACGCGCCGCGCCGCGTCTCCGTCACCTCGATGCGCCCGCCCGTGGGCATCGCGTCGAGCGCGTTGAAGATCAAGTTGACGAAGACCTCGCGCACCTCGGTGGCGTTGGCCTCGACAAGGTCGCCCGCCCCGGCCTCGTTCGTAAAGACGACTTCATAACGGAGGTTGCGGACGTAGGCGTCGTCCTCCCAACTCGTGCGCGTCAGTTGCAGGGCGTCGGTGATCAGCGCGGCGAGCGAGACCTTGTTGAACTGCGCGGAGGGCGCGCGGCGCGCGAAGGTCTGGATGCGGCGCACGATCTCGGCCGCGTCCTGCGTGGCCGTCTCGATCACTTCGAGGCTGCGGCGGTGCCGCTCGTCCGTCACGGAGCGCAAGAGCAGTTGCGTGCGGCCGAGCACGGCGGCCAGCGCGTTATTGAAGTTGTGCGCCACGCCCGCCGAGAGTTGCCCTAGGCTGCGCATCTTCTCGCTCTCGGCCTCGCGCTCGAAGCGCGCGCGCAGGAGGGATTCGGCGCGCCTGCGCTCGGTGATGTCGCGCGCGATGCCCTGCACGCCCGCGGGCTGACCGTCTTCGTAAATGATCTGGCTGTTGACTTCGAGCGGGATGCGCTGCCCGTTGCGCGCGATCATCTCCACCTCGTAGAACGTGACCGACCGCTGCCCGGCCAACTTGCGCAAAAGCATCTCACTCACGAGCGACACGTATTCCGGCGCGACCAACTCTTTCCAACTCATCCCTATCACTTCCTCGCGCGTGTAGCCGCTGATGCGCTCGCCCGCGCGGTTGAGCGACGTGTAGAGTCCTTCCATGTCGGTCATGTAGACGATGTCGTTCGCGCTATCGACCAATGCGCGGTAGCGTTCCTCGCTGCGTGTGAGTCGCTCCTCGATCTGCTTGCGG
>DASQNL010000750.1:0-4943 GCA_035644995.1 Pyrinomonadaceae bacterium
GGTGCGGTTGAGACTAACGACCACCGCCGACGCGCGCCTTTCAACGATCACCGGAGGGCGCGTCTCGACCGATGGCTCATCATCCGGCATAGCGAGATTTTGTTAGGGAATCTTCACGCGCGCGGGCGCACGTTGTTGCGCAGAAACGTCACGATGTCTTCGGTGGACGTGCCGGGCAGGAAAACTTCGGCCACGCCCATCTCCTTCAAGCGCGGCACGTCCTCCTTCGGCACGATGCCGCCGACGAGGACGAGGCAATCGTCCATTCCGCGCTCCTGCAAAAGTTGCACGATGCGCGGGCAGAGCGTGTTGTGCGCGCCGCTCAGGATCGAGACGCCCACCGCGTCCACGTCCTCCTGCAAGGCGGCGGCGACGATCATCTCCGGCGTCTGCCGCAACCCCGTGTAGATCACTTCCATCCCCGCGTCGCGCAGCGCACGCGCAATCACTTTCGCTCCACGGTCATGGCCGTCGAGTCCGGGCTTGGCTACGAGGACGCGAATTTTTCTGTCTGTCATTTGTCCATTGTCCGTCGTCCGTTGTCAGTTGTTTTCGTATAAACCCGACTTGAATCCCAATCTTTACAAACTAAGCTGCCCGATCACATGCAACGGACAACTGACCACTGACAATGGACAGATTTTCAAAATGCAGGTTCTTCGTAAAGGCCGTAAACGTCGCGCAGGGCGTCGCAGATTTCGCCGAGCGTGGCGTAGGCGCGAACGGCTTCGATGGTGGCGGGCATCGTGTTGTCGCCTCCTTGCGCCGCGCGCTTCAGTTTTTCGAGGGCGTTTGCCACCGCGCCATCGTCGCGGCGCGTGCGCGTCGCTTCGAGCCGGGCGATCTGGTGCCCGCGGACGGATTCATCAATGACGAGGATGTCGATCTGCGATTGCTCATCCTCTATCTGATACTTGTTCACGCCGACGATGGTTTGCTCGCCGCGCTCGACGGCCTTCTGATATTGATAGGCGGATTCCTGAATCTCGCGCTGCGGGAAGCCTTTCTCGACCGCCGACACCATGCCGCCCATCGCGTCTATTTTGGCGAAGTAATCGAGCGCGCCGTCTTCCATCTTCTTCGTCAGCGATTCGATGAAGTAGGAGCCGCCGAGCGGGTCAACCGTGTTTGCGACGCCGGTCTCTTCGGCGATGATCTGCTGCGTGCGCAGGGCGATGAGCGCGGCGCGGTCGGTCGGGAGCGCGAGCGCTTCGTCGTAAGCGTCCGTGTGCAAGCTCTGCGTGCCGCCGAGCACGCCCGCGAGAGCCTGGATGGCGACGCGGACGATGTTGTTCAAAGGCTGTTGCACGGTGAGCGAGACGCCGGCCGTCTGCGTGTGGAAACGCAACTGGAGCGTGCGCGGGTCTTTGGCGTTGAAGCGTTCGCGCATGGTGCGCGACCAGATGCGGCGCGCGGCGCGATACTTGGCGATCTCCTCGAAAAAGTCGTTGTGCGCGTTGAAGAAGAAGGAGATGCGCGGGACGAACTCGTCAACGTCGAGACCGGCATCAACTCCCCACTGGACGTACTCGATGCCGTCGCGCAGGGTGAAAGCGAGTTCCTGCATGGCGGTTGAACCGGCCTCGCGGATGTGATAGCCGCTGACGGAAATCGGGTTGTACTTCGGCACATGGCGCGTGCAGAACTCGAAGGTGTCGACGACGAGTTTCATCGCCGGGCGGATCGGGTAAATCCATTCCTTCTGCGCGATGTACTCTTTGAGAATATCGTTTTGCAGCGTGCCGGAAATCTTGCGCCAGTCCGCGCCCTGCTTTTCGGCGACGACCAGATACATCGCCAGAAGGACGGACGCGGGCGCGTTGATCGTCTGCGACACCGTGACCTCTTCGAGCGGAATGCCGTCGAACAAAGTCTCCATGTCGGCGAGCGACGAGACGGCGACGCCGCACTTGCCGACTTCTCCTTCGGAGAGCATCGCGTCGGCATCGTAGCCCATCAGCGTCGGCAAATCGTAGGCCACGGAGAGGCCTGTTTGCCCTTGCGCCGTGAGGTATTTGAAGCGCGCGTTGGTCTCTTCGGGCGTGCCGAACCCGGCAAACTGCCGCATCGTCCAGAGCTTGCCGCGATAGCCCGTGGGGTGTATGCCGCGCGTGTAAGGGAACTCGCCGGGGAAAGAGATGTCTTCGTCGAAGTCGATGTCGCGCGCATCGGCGGGCGTGTAGAGACGCTCAACCGCGTCGAGCGAAACGGTCTCGAAACGCTGCTTGCGCTCAGGACGCTTCTGCAACACGGGCGCGAGCGTCTCCTCTTCCCAACGCTCCACGGCGGCCTGTTCCGGCGATGCGATTTCTTTGACTTCAGACATGATCTTACCTGTCTTTCCCGCGCAAGAATCTTGCGGTTCGGCTACCAATAAAAGTTATGACGAGATAAATAGAGTTTGATATTAGTTGACACTCACGGGGGTGTCAACCGCATCTTCCGGCGAGAAAATGAAGGAGAATCTAAAGATGAAGCAGCGCGGCTACACGGTTTTAACGGGCAGCCGCGCGGGGTCTGGAAGGAAGTAACGTTAAGCAGAAACCATGCGGGCAGTGAACGGCAGGCGACCGGCAGAACTTGGTATAAGTGCGACACCGACTCACTGCGATAAAGAGCCTCCGCCTTGGCTGTTAATCGACGGGCACGACGAACTCGTTGGCGCGCACCATGTTGAGACGCGCGCGCGCGGCGGCCTCGATGGCGCGCGGATCGTTTTGCAGACGCTGCACTTCGCGCTTGAGCGATTCATTCGTGTTGCCGAGCGTTTGCACCTCCATCCGTATCTGCGAAAACTTCTGCTCCGCGCCGCGCATCTCGGCGTGCGTGCGCATCGTGACGGTGACGCACAGCGCGAAGGTGGCGAGCATGATCATGGTGAACACGGCCCATGAGGGGATGAGTCCGCCACGGCGGCGCACTTCCGCGCGCGTGCCGACGATTTCGCGTGAGAGTTCGCGCACCGGCGCGCCGAGCGTTAAGGGGCGTGCGGCGGGGCGTTGCGCGGAGAGACGCGTGTCAGTCCAGTAAGTATTTGCGGCCTTGTTCAAGAAGCACCTCCAACTCTTGTTCCGATTCAGATTCAGCGTAGATGCGCACGAGCGGCTCAGTCCCGGAAGGACGCAAGAGCAGCCATGAGCCATCCTCAAAAATAAACTTCACCCCGTCCGCGCGATTGGTGCGTGCGACCCGACGCCCGCCAATCGCTTCCGGGTCGCGTTTCAATCTCTCCGGCAGCGACGCCAGAATCTCCGGCGTCAGACGCACGCCGATGCGCCCCGCTTCGAGTCGGCCGACGCGCGCGTACACCTCGTTCAACTGCTCCGACAGGCTCGCGCCGCGCGCCGCCACCGCTTCGGCCGCCAGCAGGCAGGCCAGAATGCCGTCCTTCTCCGGATAGTGGCCGCGAATCGAGAGTCCGGCCGACTCCTCGCCGCCGAGGATGATCTTGTCCTCGTTGATCAACTCGCCGATGAACTTGAAGCCGACCGGCGTCTCGTACACGGGCAACCCGCGCGATTCGGCGACGCGATCCACCAGATGCGAAGTGGCGACAGAGCGCGCCACGCCTCCCGTCCAACCGCGCGATTCGGCGAGGTAATCGAACAGGAGCGGGATGAGTTGGTTGGGAGTGATGAAAGTCCCATCCGCGTCCAGCACCCCGAAGCGGTCTCCGTCGCCATCCGTGGCGAGACCGAGCACACAGCCGCCGCGTTTCATCGCCTCGCGCAACTCGTCCAGATGATGATCGTCCGGTTCAGGCGAACGCCCGCCAAACATCACGTCGCGCCAATCGTGAATCGTTTCCACTTCGAGGCCGTGGCTGCGCAAGGCCGTATCGAGATAACCGCGCCCCGTCCCCCACAGCGGATCGTAGGCATAACTCCTGCCCGCTCCTGCAATTACGTCGAAACGAATTTTCTTTTCGAGGTCGGCGAAATAGGTCGGGCGGGGGTCGTAAACTTCGACTTTACCGGCGGTTTTATCGTTCGCCGCGCTTTCGCCCTCCGTCAACGCGCCGGCGATTAACGCTTCAACTTGCCTGGTGGCTTCGGGCAGGGCGGGCGCGCCGTCCGCGGTGGAAAACTTCATCCCGTTGTATTCAGGCGGGTTATGCGATGCCGTGAAGTTGATTCCGCCCGCCGCGCCCCGTTCTCGAATCGTGTGGGAGATGGTCGGCGTCGGCGTCGGCTGGTCGCAAAAGATCGCATCCAGCCCGTTTGCGGCGACTTCTCTCACGCACTCGGCCGCAAATTTTTCTCCCAGAAAACGCGTGTCATAACTGACCACGAGCGATGCGCCGTCATCCACCCCGCTTGCGCGCAAATAGCTGCAAATGGAACGAGTTACGATTCGCACGTGGGCGAACGTGAATTCGTCGGCGATGACGGCGCGCCAGCCGGATGTTCCGAACTTGATGGGCATCTCTATATGGGGCTTCTTTGTGTCCTGTTTATGTCAAAAGCTCAAGATAGTGTGGCTCTAATTTCGAGACACTACAATGGGATGTGCTTTGATCATGTTCAATCCTTTATCGCTCAAATGTTTAGCGGTAAAGTGGCCGGAATTTAGCACGCGCCCAATACGCTGTAAAGTTATTTCTTTACAACGATTTATACGGCTAAGTTCAACGTTTACATGAGGTAACGGTGCTTAAGCGCTTAAAATGGCGAACGTGCAGCGAACGGAAATCCGCTGAGTGGGCAAGGGACGAAATCCGCTTTATCTTGCAGGTAGATAGAGAATCCCACCGCCGGGCACAGGTGTGGAAAACATTATTTGGCGTGGGGAGAGGACGGTCAAGCGCGGTCTAACAGAGCGAGGGATTGAGAAGATTTTGTAACAATCATCACGAGCGGGGAGTAAAGTTCGTAATCGACATATTTGCAAGCGTTTACCCTAACTCGACGGCCGAAAGTAAGGTAAAAATAGAGGTGGCTTCG
>DASQNL010000751.1:0-4914 GCA_035644995.1 Pyrinomonadaceae bacterium
CGAGGAGTACGTGCGGGTGGACGAGCGATATTTGCGGCCGGCGGAGGTGGATTTGCTGGTGGGGGACGCGGGGAAGGCGACGAGTCAGTTGGGATGGGAGCCGGAGTACAGTTTCGGGGAGATGATCAAGGAGATGGTGGAGGCGGACTTGGAGACGGCGCGCCGCGAAGGCTCCCGCGCCGATGCCGCCCGCCCCGTGTGACACCGGCGGAAGGTTGGAAATTCAGCCGTTGCGCGTTGCGTTATCGCGTCTCCAACGCATGATATACTCGCCCGCGCGGGTTTCTTTTGCGGCCGGGTTTTCCCGGTCGCGGTCTGTAGCATCAGAGTTTATAGTCGAAGTCTCAGATGAGTTCTGCGGAGCACATATCCGACGCGCGCACCGGCACGGTGAAAGGGCCGGGCGAGCGTCCGCACGAGTTTCTGTTCATCACGGCGGACAACCGGCGGGCGCGCATCGGCGAGTTCGTCTATTACCTCGCGCGCGACGGCGCGGACGTGCGGCAGATTCTCGGAAACATCACCTCGCGCAAACTCGTGCGCAATTTGCCCGACGCGTTTTTGTCCGACCCGGAGACGCCGCCCGCCGTCATCTCCGCGCTCATCGGGCTGGATGCGGAGGGCTGCGAGTTGTACGAGATCACGGTCGAGACTATCGGTTATTTCCATTCGCGGATGGGCGATTTCGTCAACCCGCGCATCCCGCCGAACGCGGGCGACGCGGTCTTTCTCGCTTCGTCCGAGACGCTGGCGGGCGTGCTCAGTTCGCGGCGCGTGCAGGAGACGGGGTCGGCGCACCTCGGCAGCCTGTTGACGCGCAACGCGGGGGAAGTGCCCGTCGTGCTCTCGGTCAAGGATGTCGTCTCGACGCACCTCGCCATCCTCGCTTCGACCGGCGCGGGGAAAAGTTATACGGCGGGCGTGCTCGTCGAAGAGTTGATGATGCCGCACAATCGCGCGGCCGTGCTCATCGTCGATCCGCACGGCGAGTACGACACGCTGCGTTCGATTGAAAGCGACCCGCGTTTCCGCGCCGACGCGGACGGCTACCAGCCCGAAGTAAAAATCTTCACGCACGACCGCGTGCGCGTGCGCTTCTCGTCGCTCACGGAGGCCGACATCAAGTACCTCCTGCCCGAAGGCGCGAGCGACAAGATGCTGCATTATCTCTCGCAGGCTTACCGGAAACTGACGGCGGGCGAGCGCGGCGCGCGCGGCCTGTGGGGCTATCACGATCTGCGCGACCTCGTGACGGCGGAGAAGTACGGCGACGAGGACGCGCGCGGCGGCGGGTCGGGCGGCAACGCCGGTTCGATTGACGCGCTCTTGTGGCGTCTCGACAATCGCTTCGACCGGCACGATTCGATCTTCTCCGACCACGAGCACATCGAACTCAAAGAACTCTTCCGCCCCGGAAGATGCACCGTGCTGCAACTCTCGGACATCGAACAGCAAGAGCAGCAGGTGGTGGTCGCCACGCTCCTGCGCCGCGTCAACAAGGCGCGCATGGCGACCGTGCGCGGCGAGGCCGACGGCGCGAGCGAGAGTTTCCTGCCCTACCCGGTGTTCACGCTTCTCGAAGAGGCGCACCGCTTCGCGCCGGCCGGTCAGGCGGTCGTCTCCACCAACATCCTCAAGCAGATACTTTCGGAGGGACGCAAGTTCGGCGTCGGCATCGGGCTGATCACGCAGCGTCCGGGCAAGCTCGATCAGGACGTGCTCTCGCAGTGCATGACGCAGGTTATCATGCGCATCGTCAACCCGATTGATCAGGACACGGTGGCGAAGTCGGTCGAAGGCGCGGGGCGTCAACTCTTGAACGAACTGCCGGCTCTGACGAAGGGGCAGGCGATCCTGAGCGGCGTCGGCGTCAACACGCCGGTCATGTGTCGCGTGCGCGAACGCCTCACCAAGCACGGCGGCGAGACTTTCGACGCCCCGGACGAGTGGGCGCGCTGGCACTCGGAGAGCGAGCAGCAGCACCGCGAAGAGGAAGAAGCCGTCGTCGTCAAACCCGCCTCGCAGAAGAAGGTCGAGAAGTTTCGCGGGATTCAGATTTAGCGCGCTCCCCGGAGTGATGCCGGTCTCTATCGGCGCGCGACGAAAAACCGGAACTCTTCAAGCGCGCGACGACAAGACCGACGCTTACCGCGCCCCGCATTCAGCCTCCGCCCCCCGGCCGCCCATCTTCGCGCCCGCATTTGCTTTTACCCGCCCCCGCGATGCTAAGATAAACAGGCTTGCCCCCAAAGTACGCCCGACGCCGTTTTCTCCCTGCGCACGGTGGTAATTTGTTTACCCTCACGCGAAGTTTTTGCCATGAACGCGCGTTAGCCTTGGCCGGGTGCGCCACTTTAAGAGGGATACGGATGCCTAGTTCAACGAAGACTCAAATCTCAGGCCGCGTGGTGGAATTGCTCTCCGCGCGCCGCGACGAAATTCTCAACATCTGGATCAAACAGCGTCTGGAATCCGAAGACTTCCGCGACGAGTTGATCTCCAAACACGAACTGCGCCGCCAGTCGCAGCAGATCGTGGAAATGCTCGGGCGCGCGCTTCAGGAATCCGACGGCGCGGACTTCGACGAAACCTCGTTCGACGAACTGCGCGCCTTTCTCAACGAGATTTCGCGCCAGCGCGCCGTCAAAGGCTATACGCCTTCGGAGAACGCCACCTACATTCTCTCCCTGCGCAACGTGGTGCTCCCCATCCTCGCCGAAGACTTCGAGGGCGACATCGTGACGCTCGTCGGCGAGATGAACCACTTTACGCGACTGCTCGACCGGATGGGGCTGGTGATGGTGGAAAACTTCATCCGCTCGCGCGAGGAGATCATCCGCCAGCAGCGCGCCGACATGTTGGAATTGTCCACCCCGGTCATCAAAGTGTGGGACAAAATCCTGACGCTCCCCATCATCGGAACGCTCGACTCGCGCCGCGCCCAGATGATGACCGAAGCCCTCCTGCAACGCATCGTGGACACCGGCTCGACCGTCGCCATTCTCGACATCACCGGCGTGCGCACGATGGACACGCTCGTCGCCAACCATTTGATCAAGACCGTCACGGCGGCGCGCCTGATGGGCGCGCGCTGCATCCTGACGGGCGTCTCTCCCTCCATCGCGCAGACGATGGTGCAACTCGGCATCGATCTCACCGAGATCACCACCCGCGCGCAAATGTCCGACGGCATCAAACTCGCGCTCGAAATGATCGGCCGCAAAGTGGTCTCGGCCGCTGCCCTCTCGCGCCTCGGCCACGGCGCGAACCCCTCGACGCAAAAGACAAGCGAACACGGTGACAAGTGACGGGTAACGGGTGACAGGTGACAAAATCAAAGGCAAGCTGTTTTAACTTGTCACCTGTCACCCTTCACTGTCTCAGGAGTAATGCCATGAACGGCTCGCAGCGCATCCCGATTCTGAAAGTTGGCCGCGTTCTCGTCGTGCCCGTGCAGGTGGACATGGACGACCAGACCGTTATCGGGTTGCAGGAGCGGATTCTCTCCGAACTCGAACGCACGGGCGCGCGCGGCGTCTTGATCGACATCTCGCTCCTTGAAATGGTGGACTCCTTCATCGGGCGCATGCTCTCGGACATCGCGGCGATGGCGCGCATCATGGACGCGCGCACGGTGGTCGTCGGCATCCAACCGGCGGTCGCCATCACGCTCGTCGAACTCGGTCTGGAACTGCGCGGCGTGGACACCGTTCTGAACGTGGACGAAGGCATCAAACTGCTGCGCGACGAGTTTGGCGTGAACGACGAAGCGGACGACGAGGACGACGAACTTCAGGGAGAATTGCATACGTTTGGAGAGCCGCGCCATCACGCTTGACTCGGAGCACGACATCATGGTGGCGCGCGGCGAGGTGCGCGCGATGGCCGTCGCGCTCGGCTTCCGCCTGATCGACCAGACGCGCCTCGCCACCGTCGCCTCCGAACTCGCGCGCAACATCATCAAATACGCGGGGCGCGGTCAGGTGATCGCGCAACCCGCGCGCCACGCGGACGGGCGCACCGGCTTGCGGCTCATCTTTGAGGACTCCGGCAAAGGCATCCCGAACATCGAAGCCGCCATGCGCGACGGCTTCTCCACCGGCCGCGGACTCGGACAAGGGCTGCCCGGCTCGCGCCGGCTCGCACACGAATTTGAAATCGTCTCTTCCCCCGAACGCGGCACGCGCGTCACGGTCGTGCGCTGGATATGAAGGGCAGAGGTCGGAGGTTAGAGGTTAGAGGTTAGAGGTCAGTTAAAACAAAATTTGACTCTTTACCGACCTCTGACCTCTGACCTCCGGCCTCTGAGTTTATGAGAGTCATTCAGTCAATGGAGGTCAGGGACGAGGCGCAGGTGGGCGCGGTGCGGCGCGCGGTGCATACTTACGCGAGTGAGATCGGTTTCACCGAACGCGAGTTGGCCGAGATTGACATCGTCGTGCAGGAGGTGGGGACAAACGCGGCGCGCTACGCGACGGGCGGCGGGCAGATTCATTTCACCACCACGCTCGGCGCGGAGCCGGGGCTGGAACTCTTTTACACCGACAGAGGCCCCGGCATCTACGACCTCGACCGCGTCGTGCGCGACGGCGTCTCGACCGGCGGCTCGCTCGGCGCGGGGTTCGGCGCGGTGCGCCGCCTGATGGACGAGTTTGAAGTTTATTCGACCGTGCCGCACACGGGTCGGCTTGCGTCGCTCGCGCGCCGGACGACGCACGGCACCGCGCTTCTCCTGCGCAAGTGGGTGGCAGCCGCGCGCCTTTCGGACAAGATGCACGCGACGACCGCAAAGCGCATCGGCGTGTGGTCGCGCCCGCACCCGCGGGAAGATCGAAACGGCGACGCCTACTTCATCCGCCGCCACGCGGGGCAAGCCTTGCTGGCCGTCGTCGACGGGTTGGGACACGGGGAGGG
>DASQNL010000752.1:0-3515 GCA_035644995.1 Pyrinomonadaceae bacterium
GAGTAAAAATCTGTGAAGTCAAAATTTTTAATGCATGCACGCCGGGTTGCGTTCGCCGTGTTGTTCTTGGCCGCCTTCCTCGCGCCGTCGGCCGCGGGCACGGCGCGGGCGCAGGAGGAAGGCGTGCCGCGCGTGATCGACGAAGTGATCGCGCAGGTCAACGCCGATGTCATCACGCTCTCGATGCTGAAGAAGGATATGGCGGAAGCCGCCGAAGCCCTCCGGCAGCAGCGCGGGCTGACCGAGCAGCAGGCCGCCGAAGAGATCGCCAAGCGGCGCAACGAGATCATCGCCACGCTCGTCAACGAACAACTTCTCGTCCAGAAGGGCAAGGAGATGGGCATGAACGATGACGTGGAAGCGGAGGTCAACCGGCGCATGCTCGACGTGGCGAAGCGCGAGGGTTTGAAGTCGCTCGCCGCGCTCGAACAGGCCATGACCGCCACCGGCATCAACCCGGCGAGCGTGCGCGCCACGATGCGCACCGAGGTGATGAAGACCTGGGTGCTCGGCCGCGAAGTGGATCAGAAAATCTTTTACGGCCTGACCGACGCCGAGGTGAAAACCTACTACGAGGCGAACAAGGAGAAATTCCGCAAGCCCGAAACCATCGTGCTCTCGGAAATCTTCCTGAGCACGGTCGGGAAAGACCCGAAGGAAGTGCGCGACCGCGCCGATAAGCTCGTGGCGCAGTTGCGCGCGGGCGCGGACTTCGGCGCGCTGGCGATGGTGCAGTCCGAGCGCGAGGTGGACGGCAAGCGGCTCGCGCCGGAGACCAAAGGCAAGCTCGGCACCTACGCGATGAGCGACATCACGAAAGAAGATGTGGCGAACGCCCTCAAGAATTTGAAGGCGGGCGGCGTCACCAACCCGGTCGATACCGAGGGCGGCATCATCATCCTGCGCGTGGACGAGCGCACGCCCGGCGGCGAGGCCGTCTTCGACGACAACAAGGTGCGCGAGGCCATCACGGTCAGCCGCATGGACAATGAGCGCAGAATCTATCTCGACAATTTGCGCCGCGACGCCTACATCCAGGTCGCGAAAGACTATCAGGAAGGCGTACTCCCGCTCCTGAAGGTCGAGCCGCAGAAGTCGGCTACCCCGGCCGCCGCTCCCGTCGCCCCGAAGAAGGACGACAAGAAGAAGACCGAAACGAGCGGGAACAAGAAACCGTAGGGAGTAAGTTCAGGGAGTAAGTTCAAGGAGTAAGTTTCAGTTTTCAGGTTTCAAGTTTCAGGTCTGAAGTTCTTAGTTCTTGAACTTGAAACCTGAAACTTGAAACCTGAAACTTTTTTTATGCGTCTGGATCAATTTTTACGTGCGAGCCGGTTGGTGTTGCGGCGGACGGTGGCGCAGGAATTATGCGAGGCCGGGGCGGTGCTGGTGGGCGGCGTGACGGCGCGTTCGTCGCGCGCGGTGCGCGTGGGAGACGAGATCAGGATCGAACGCCGCGAACGACTGTTGACCGTGCGCGTGCTCGACGTGCCGACCGTGCGGCAGACCTCCAAGCAGGCGGCCGGCATGTTGTACGAGGTGGTGAGCGACGAGCGGCGGGCGGAAAATGAGTGAACGTTTCAGGGGCGGCGCGCGTTCAGTGGTGAGAGTGCGAGGCGCGTCGCCCGCGCGCGCGGATGAATAAAGTTGATTCAAACGGCGGGCGCGGCGTCTCGAAATTTCCATCAAAATTTTGCGGGAGAGCGTGATGAAGAAACTTAGTCTCCGCGTCGTCTTGATTGCGGCCACGGCGGGGCTGATGGTGTGGTGGCTCCAGCCCGCGCGGGCTGAACACGCGGAGGAGGCGGCCGTGCGTCAGGCCATCGAACATTATTTCCGCGGGCACGCCACCGGCGACGGCCAACACTTTCGGAAAGTTTTCCATCCGGAAGCGAAACTGTTCTGGATGCGCGAAGGGAAGTTTGCCCAGCGCACGAGCGAGGAATACATCGCGGGCGCGGCGGGCAAGCCCGCGCCGGACGAGGCCGCGCGCAAGCGCAGCGTCCAGAGCATAGACATCACGGGCAACGCCGCCGTCGTTAAAGTGCTGCTCGATTATCCGAGCGCCCGGCTCACCGATTACATGTCGATGCTCAAGATAGACGGCGAGTGGAAGATCGTGAACAAGACTTTTGTCTCAGAGCCTAAGACCCGCTGAGAAACGCGGGCTTGAAACCCGCGAGGACGGAACTGCCCGGCGGCCTCAAGCCCCGCCCCGGCGGCGGTAAACTAGATCGAGCGTGCGCCCCGTGCGGGGCGGAGAGAGGTTCAAACGCGAACTTCTCTCCGCCCCGCACGGGGCTTCGCGCACACGGCGTCCGCGTTGAATCGAACTTGCCTTGAGAAACCGCGCCTTTCACTTTTGACGGTGCGTTCGCCTTTCGCCCGCCGGCTTTTTTAATGTCTTAGAAACAGACACCGGGGCGGCGCGTCCGCACGCGAATTTACTGGATTTCGCCGCGGTCTTCGCTGGTATGCGATTTGCCGTTTGGGAGCGCGGGACGCGTGCATCACTCTCTCCGAGTTGGAATTCATGGCCTATTGGAAATCTATCAGGGGTCAGTCATGAACATTTTAAGCAATTTCTTTTCGGACGATCTCGCCATCGATCTGGGGACGGTGAACACGCTCATTTACACACCCGACCGCGGCGTCGTCTTAAACGAGCCGTCGGTGGTGGCGATTCACAAGTACACGGGCGAAGTGCTGTGCGTCGGTGCGGAAGCGTACAAGATGGTGGGGCGCGCGCCGAAAGATGCGGAAGTGTTTCGCCCCGTCAAGGGCGGCACGATTGACAATTTCGAGGCGACCGAGAAGATGCTCGTCGCCTTCATCCGGCGCGTTCACGACAACCAGAACAAGCGCAGCCACATGGTGATCGGCGTGCCCGGTTCTTCGACCACGCTCGAACAACGCTCCGTGCGCGACGCGGCGCGCGACGCCAAGGCCACGCGCGTCGACCTCGTTGACGAGGGACTCGCCGCCGCGCTCGGCGCGGGACTCGGCTGCGACGACGAACGCGCGCACCTCGTCGTGGACATCGGCGGCGGCACGACCAATATCGCCATCGTCGCTTCGGCGGCCATCGTCTCTTCGAGCAGCCTGCGGGTCGCGGGCAACGCCATGGACGATGCGATCCGCGAGTACGTGCGCGCCAAATACGAGATGCAGATCGGCGAGCGCACCGCCGAACAGGTCAAGAAAGAACTCGGCGCGAGTCGCGCGGGCGAGAACGGCCAACCGGAAGCGCGGCGCATGGAAGTGGTGGGCAAAGAGTTGACGAGCGGGTTGGCGAAGGCCGTCGAAATCGGTTCGGACGAAGTGCGCGAGGCTTTGGAGCCGGTGCTCTCCGAGATCGTGGCGGGCGCGCGGCGCGCGATTGAAGAATCGCAGCCCGACGTGACGGCCGACATCTACCAGACGGGACTCATCCTCACGGGCGGCGGCGCGCTGCTCGACGGCATGGCCGAACGCCTCCAGACGGAACTGCGCCTTCATGTCACCGTCGCGGACGACCC
>DASQNL010000753.1:0-6434 GCA_035644995.1 Pyrinomonadaceae bacterium
CGAGGAGTACGTGCGGGTGGACGAGCGATATTTGCGGCCGGCGGAGGTGGATTTGCTGGTGGGGGACGCGGGGAAGGCGACGAGTCAGTTGGGATGGGAGCCGGAGTACAGTTTCGGGGAGATGATCAAGGAGATGGTGGAAGCGGACTTGGAGACGGCGCGCCGCGAAGGCTCCCGCGCCGATGCCGCCCGCGGCGCATAAGGCGGCGGCGGTTAAACTTTGAAGCAGAGTAAGGTTTAATGGAAGAGTTATGCCGGTTGAAGGGAAAGAAAGTTCTCAGGACGAGTTGACGGCGAGCGGAGACGCGCCGCGAGTTTCCGTCGTCATCGTGAACTGGAACACGCGCGAACTGACGGCGCAGTGTATCGCCACGCTGAAAGCGTCGCTCGCGGACTTGCCCGCCGAGATCATCCTGGTGGACAACGATTCGAGCGACGGGAGCGCGGAGTACATCGCGGAGCGGCACCCGGATGTGTGCCTGGTGCGCAGCGGCGCGAACCTGGGTTTTGCGCGCGGGAATAATCTGGGATTCAAGTATGCGCGCGGGCGTTATCTGGTGCTTTTGAACAGCGACACGATTGTGCTCGAAGGGGCGGTGCAGCGGCTGGTGGAATATCTGGACGCGCACGCGGACGTGGCCGCCGTCGGCGGGCAACACTTGAACGGCGAGGGCGAGTTTGTGCCGACCGGCTTACGCTTCCCGACGCTGTGGAGCGACCTGTCGGTCGCCGCCGGGTTGAACAAGTTCGGCCCCGTGGTGTTGAAGAAGAATCAGCGTCTGGCGCGTCTGTGGTACGTCGTCGAGACGGGGGACGTTGACTGGTTGAGCAACTCGTTCGTCGCGGTGCGGCGCGAGGTGCTCGATCAGGTGGGGCCTTTGCCGGAGGAGTTCTTCCTGTACGGCGAGGACATCGAATGGTACTGGCGGATGCGCGAGGCGGGCTTGCGCGTGTGTTACGTTCACGGCGCGCCCATCGTGCATCTGGAGAACAAGAGCAGTAATCAACTCTACAAGAACAACGACAAGCATTATCGCTATCTCGACGCCTTCTACGTGTTTGCCGCGCGCCACCGGAATCCGCTCTCGTGGCGGCTGGGCTGGATGGCGAACGCCCTGCACTGGGGCGCGCTCGGCGTGCGCTTCTATTTGCGCGGGCGGCTGAAGAAGGACGAGGACGCCTTGCGTCGCGCGCACTGGCTGCGCTCGTTCGCGCGTTATCACATAGATCAGGTGACGGGGAAGATCGCGCCCATCGCGCGTTGAAGGGGCGCGCCGTGAAATGTGCGACGCGGGCGGGAGCGATGGTTGCGCGCGCGTCGCTTCAAACTTACTTTTAAGATCGAATGATTGAGACATGAGGGAATTGCAAAACAGAGAGGTTCGGGTCGCGCTCGTCGGCTGCGGGGCTATCGCACATTCGCACGCGCAGGCCGTGGCCGGCGTGGCGGGCGCGCGCTGCACCGCGCTCTACGACGTGGACGCGGCGCGCGCCGAAACTTTGCGCCGGAGTCTGTGCCCCGACGCCGTGGTGTTGACCGACCCGGATAAAATTTCCGCGCACGCCGACGCGGCGGTGATCTGTGTGCCGAACGTGCATCACGCCGCCTTGTCGCTGCAACTCCTCAGCGCGGGGCTGCACGTGCTGTGCGAGAAACCGCTCGCGCTCACATCGGCCGAAGCCGTGGAGATGCTCGCGGTGAGCGAAGGCGCGGGGCGGCTCCTGGCCTGCGGTTTCGTGCGTCGCTTCTTCGGCTCGACGCAACTGGCGGCGGATGCTTTGCGGCGCGAGTTGGTGGGCGCGCCGGTTCGTTTCGAGGTGCGCGAGTCGGTGTGGAACTGGCCTCTGAATCGTGCGACGTTCGACCCGGCGTGGGCGGGGGGCGGGGTGTTGATCGACCTGGGGCCGCACGTCTTCGACCAACTGGCGGCGTGGCTCGGCGCGGTCGAGGTCGAGGGTTACGAGGATGATGCGCGGGGGCGCGTGGAGGCTTTCGCGCGGGCGCGCGTCAGTTGCCTGACCGAGGGCGGGAGGCGCGTTCCCGGCGTCGTCCAATTGAGCCGCGCTTATCGCAGCGTCAACCGCGCGCGCATCTACTGCACGAACGGTTACATCGACATCGACCCGCATGCGCGCACGGAGATCAAGATCGTCTTCGGGAACGGCACGGAAGCGGCGGGGGAGTTTCACACGACCGCGCACGCCGATGCCTCCGCGACGGCCGACCCGTTCGCGCGGCAGATGGAAAATTTCGTGGGCGCGATCAGGGGCGAGGCGGAATTGGTCGCCCCGGCGCGCGACGCGCTGCCCACGGTCGAGGCGATTGAGACGTGTTACCGGAGACGCGAGGCCGCGCCGGAGAGTTGGAACCGGGGCGCGGCGGCGAGCGCGGCGGCGAGCGCAGCGGGGCGCGCGACGGCGAGCGCGGCGGGGGGCGCGGCGCGGGAGAGTCGGTATCGGAAAATTCTGGTGACGGGTGCGGCCGGGTCGGTCGGGTCGCGTTTGGTGGAGATGTGGGCGGCCGAGGGGCGTCTCGGCGAGTTGCGCTGCATGGTGCGCAGCTATCGCACGGCGGCGCGCATCATGCGC
Source organism: Pyrinomonadaceae bacterium (assembly GCA_035644995.1). GTDB lineage: Bacteria > Acidobacteriota > Blastocatellia > Pyrinomonadales > Pyrinomonadaceae > JAIVJZ01. The sequence goes on from DASQNL010000753.1 coordinate 2,590, forward strand.
TATCCGCTCGAAGTGGTGGAGGCGGATTTAACCGACGAAACATCGGTGAGGCGCGCGGCGGAAGGCTGCGACGCCATCGTCCACCTCGGCGTCGGCGATAAGGCCGGGCAGGAAACCGAGCCGCTGCTGGCCGCCGCGCGCGCTCTCGGCATCCGGCGTTTCGTGCACATGAGCAGCGCGGCCGTCTATGGCCGCTCGCTGCCGTCGCGCGTGGAGGCGGCGCAGGAGGCGACGCCGCTGCGGAAGACGGGTGAGCCGTATGCGGACGAGAAGGCGCGCGCCGAACAGGCCGTGCTCGACGAGTGCGGGCGCGGGTTGGAGGGCATCGTGTTGCGGCCGCACATGGTTTACGGGCCGTACCTGCGCTGGAGCGCGGAGTTGATGGAGTTGCTGGCGCGCGGGCAGGTGTGCGTGGTGGAAGACGGCGGATGGTGCAACCTGATTCACGTGGACGATCTGGTCGAGTCGGTGCGGTGCGGGCTGGAGACGGAGCAGGGCTTCGGTCGTCCGCTGTTCGTGACGGACGGCGCGCCGTTGAAGTGGAGCGAGTATATAGAGGCGCACGCGGAGTTGCTCGGCGTCGCCGCGCCGCGCCGACGAAGCGCGGAAGTGTTGCCGGGCGAGTTGGATTGGCGCGGCTGGGTGCGCGCGTCGGTGAGGCCGCTCGGAGCGGTGGCGCGCAGCGACGAGTTTCGTTCGTTCGTCTTCCAGAGTCCGGCGATGCAGGCCACCGTGTTCCGCGCCTATCTCGCGTTGCGCGAGCGGAAACGCTTGCGCCCTTACCTGGAGAAACTGAAGTCGGGCGCGGGCGGCGGGGGCGGCGGGCAAGCGGGCGACAAGTTCGACGAGACGTGGACGCTGCTGCAACTCTCGGAGTCGCGCCTGAGCGCGTCGCGGGCGGAACAGGAGATCGGGTTTCGCGCGCGCGTCAACTTCGCCGAAGGGCTGCGGCGGACGGCCGAGTGGTTCGCCGCTTACGCGTTGACGCCGGAGGCTCCTCCGGCCGCCGAGGCCGTGCGTGCGGGCGCGGAGGATAGTCTCGTCGCGGCCGGTTGATCGGGGCGCGCACACGGTTTTTCGCCGGGGAACTGACGGCGGCGCGAGAGAGCATGTTGAAGGTCATCACACTCTGCTTCAAGGTCGTGCGCCGCGCGCTGGTGTTGCTGTTCGGCGCGCCCGCCGCTTTCCTGATCGACGTGTCGGAGCGCAACGGCCTCGCGCACTGGCCTTTCGTGACGGAGGCTCTGGGAATCGTTCCGTTCACCTTCGGCTGGCAGTTCAGGCAGGAAGTTTACCGCCGTCTCGGCGTGTGTCGCGGCGCGGGCATCATCCTCAACCACGGGACGAGCATCGGCGACCGGCGCACGCGCATCGGCGCGGACGTGTGGATGAGCCGCGACGTTTACGTGGAGTACGCGCTGGTCGAAGACCACGTTCTCATCGGCCCCGGCGCGATCATCCTGGCCGGGCGACATCATCATCGCGCCGACGACGTGGACGTGCCGATCAAGTTGCAGGGCAACAATCCGCTCGTTCCCGTGAGCATCGGCGAGGGGGCGTGGATCGGCGCGAACGCGACGGTGATGGCCGACGTGGGCGCGCACGCCATCGTCGGCGCGGGCGCGGTCGTCTTGAAGCCCGTCGCGGCCTACGCGATTGTCGGCGGCAATCCCGCGCGCTTCATCCGCGACCGGCGCGGCGGCAAAGCCGTCGGCGCGGCTGAAGCGGCGACGTTGGAAAAGTCGCGCACGGCGGCGAGCGTCGGGGCGACGACGACGACGGCGGCGCAAGGTGAATGAATCTTCCAACCCGTCTCTCAACACCCGACTCCCCACCGAAAAACATGCGAGCCGACCGGCGCGGCGGATTTTGAGTTGAGGTGAGAATTGTACGGGGCAGCACGAGCATGAGAGCGGAGCACACGGCGACGGGCGGGAACATCGAAGCGGCGGCGGAACAATTCGTCGTGTCGCTCGTCGTGCCCGTGCGCAACGAGGAGGCGTCGCTCGGCGCGCTGCTCGAATCCATCCGGCGGCAGACGCACCAGCCCGCCGAAGTGATCATCGTTGACGGCGGCTCGACCGACGGCACGGTGCGGCTCGCGCGCGAGATGAGCGAGACGCAAGAGGGCTTCTTGCGCGTGATCGAAGGCGTGGAGGCGACGCCGGGGCGCGGGCGCAACATCGGCATCGGCGCGGCGCGCTCGGAATGGGTCGCGCTCACGGACGCGGGGATCAGGCTTGAGCCGACGTGGTTGGAAAATTTGGTGAGGGCGGCGCGCGCAGACCGCGACGTGTCGGTCGTTTACGGAAATTACGAAGCCGCCGCCGGGAGTTTTTTTGAACGCTGCGCCGCCCTCGTGTACCTGCCGCCGAAGACGGAGCGCGCGGGCGGGCGAATGCGCGGCCCGTCCATCGCCTCCGCGCTGCTCAAGCGCGAGGTGTGGGTGGCGACGGGCGGCTTCCCCGACCTGCGCGCCGCGGAAGACCTCTTTTTCATGGAACACGTCGAGCGTCTGAACTTCAAAATCGCTTACGCCCCGCGGGCGACCGTGTGGTGGCAACTGCAACCGACGCTGCGGAAAACTGTCCGCAAGTTCGTGCTCTACTCGCGCCACAACGTATGGGCGGGGCGGCAGTGGGATTGGCATTACGGGCTGGCGCGGCAATACGCCGTGTGGCTCGTCTGCTGCGCGCTCGCCGTCGCGCACAGTTGGTATTGGCTGGCCGTGCCCGCGATGGGCACGCTCGCGCGCGCGGCCAAATCGATCTACGCGCGGCGCGAGGGGCGCGGGTGGGCGTGGCTGCTCAACCCGGCGCAGTTCGCGGGCGTCGTCTTCGTGATGCTCGCGGTTGATCTCGCCACGTTCGTCGGTTGGGCGCAGGCCGCCTGGCGGCGCGGCGGCCAGGGCGGCGCGGCCGGTCTGAACGTGCCGAAGCCGGGCGCGGAGCACGAACCGCGATGACCACGCCCAAACCGCTCAAGACGCTTTACCTGTGCTACTTCGGTTTGCGCGAGCCGCTCGTGCAGACGCAAGTGCTGCCCTACCTGCGCGAGTTGCGGCGCGGCGGCGTTGAAGTGCGCCTGCTCACGTTCGAGCCGAACCGGCGCGCGGCCTGGACGCGCGAGGAAGAAGGCGCGTGGCGCGAGCGTTTGGAAGGCGACGGCATCCGTTGGCACGCGCTCGTCTACCACAAAAGCCCATCCGTGCTGGTGACGCCCTACGACATTCTGCAAGGCGCGTGGACGGCGGCGCGGCTCGCGCGCGCGCACGGCATCGACGTGCTGCATGCGCGCGGCCATTTGCCGATGGCGATGGCGCTCCTCGCGCGGCGTTGGTGCGGCGCGCGTCTGCTCTTTGACATTCGCGGCCTGCTCGCCGAGGAATATGAGGAGGCGGGCGTGTGGACGAAAGACTCGCCGCAGTATCGCGCGGTGCAGGCGGTGGAGCGCGCGGGGCTGAAACGCGCCGCGCAGTTGATCGTGCTGACGCGCCGCCTGCGCGACCTGCTCGTCGCGCGCGGGCTGGCGCGCCCCGAACAGATCGAGGTCGTCCCCTGCTGCGTAGACTTCGCGCGCTTCGCGGCGGCGCAAACGGACGGCGCGGCGCGCGCAGGTAATGAAATTGACGCCGGGCGGCTTTCCGCGCGGGAGGAGGGAAGCGAGGCGCGGGAGGGGCGTTTTGAAGTCGTCACGGCCGGGTCGGTGACGGGTCTGTACCTGCTCGAAGAGATGGGGCGTTTCTTCCTCGCCTTGCGGCGACACAGGCCGGACGCCTTTCTGCGCGTCCTCACGATGTCGGCGGCGGCCGAGGCGACGGCGACGCTCGAACGCGTCGGCCTCGC
>DASQNL010000754.1:0-3073 GCA_035644995.1 Pyrinomonadaceae bacterium
CAATACTCCTTGAAGCGGTCAACCGGGTCGACGAAGACGATGATGAAGGGCGCGAGTTTGCCCCCGGCGATCAACTCGTCGGCGACGGCGGCGGCGCGGGCGCGCGTCGCGTACTCCGAGCCGTCTTGCAGGTACAGCACGGGGTAGCGTTCGACGCCGCCGCGCGCGTAGGCGGGCGGCAGGTAAATTTGCAGCTTGCGCTTCCCTCCTTCGAGCGCGGCGGCGGGCGCGTCCAACATCTCAATCGTCCCGCGCAGAGTCCACTTCGCCCCGGCGTCGGCGGAAGGCCGGTAGGCGGGCATCGTGAAGAAGTTGTTGAAGCCGCCCACGCCGTTATCGAGTTTCCGTTCGTTCAAAGAGTCGTTCGTCCACTCGCCGTCGGCGATAAACTTGTATTCGACCCGCGCATCGCGCGCGAATTTCAGGGTCAGGTATTTCACGTCCGTCCCCGCCAGTTCGCGCAGCGTCAAACGGCGCGGACTCCAACTCGTGAAATCCCCCACCGCCTCCACGCGCTTCGCCTTGCCGCGATAGACGAAGGTCGCCTCGTCGTCCTCCACGATGGGCGAGCGTTCCGCCTTCCGCAGACGCTCCGCGAAGGCGTGCGACGGGGCGGCGGCCGCTTCGTGCGCGCGCAAGTTCTCTTTCGTCAGCCCGCTCAGGGCGATGCGTCGAAACGCCGTCGCGCCGTTCGGTTTGTGTATGCCGATGACCACCGTTGATGCTCCTTCGGGCACGCGCACGCTGAGGTCGCTCGCGCCCTGTTGATTAACTTTCACCTCGCGCGCCTCGCCGTTCGCCCACGCGTAAACGCGCGCGTCCGCTGCGAACGCGCCGCCCACATTCAACATCGTGCCCGCTTCCACCGGCGGCCACGTTTCTTCCGCCTCGCCGCTCGCCGCGCCGCCCGCGTCCGCCGGGGCGGGCTTCAAGACGTAGCGCGCCGCCACGATGTCGGGCGTCTCAAGGTTGCGCCCCTCCGAGAGATTGGCGGCGAGGCGGATGAACTGAGCCATCGTCCACGCGAGCGGCGTCGCCGAACCCGTGCCCTCGCCGAAAGCGAACTCCGGCCTCGGACTGTCGCGCCTGTCCCAGATTTGTTCGGGCAGCATCAAGCCCTCGTTGGCAAAACCGAGCATGTGATCGAGACGCGTGCGCGCCGCCGCCCGTTCGCCGCGCGCGAGTTCATATTGCCCGCGCTCGCCTGAGAGCAAAGCCCACAGGCGGCCTTTGCCCGTGTACTTGCCGTCGAAATTCCACGGCCTGCCGTCGTCCATCTCGCCGTAGCCGTCGTGGTTGTAGCGATACCACGCCGCGCCGTTCGGCGTCTCGACTTTCAACACCTTGTCCACCACGGCGAGCGAACGCGCGATCAGAGGGTCGTCGGCGCGACGAATGCCGAGACGCACGAGTTCGAGAAAGCCCGCGTCCACGTATTCGCGCTCGTCGTAGTCCGCGCCGCCGTTCCCGGCGTTCATGAGGTCGCCGTCGTTCGGGTCGTCGTCGGCGTGCGCGATGCGTATGTAGTAGTTGCCGTCGCCGTGCTTGCCGGTCGAGGTCGCCGTCCAGCGTTCGACGTTGCGCGCCCACTCGTCGGCCGCCGCCAGATAGATCGCGGCGGCCGGATGCGCGTCGTTGCGCCGCGCGATCTCGGCCGCGCAGACGAGTCCGGCGATCTCGGCGGCGATGGTCGAAGGCGAGTAGCCCGCCTTCTCCTCCCAGCGTTCCTGCGGCGTGCGCGGCCCCATGCGCACGATGAAGTCGGCGGCCGGGCGCACGTGCTTCGTCCACGTCTCGTTATCCGTGCGCCCCAGGGCGTAGGCGAGGATGAGCGGGTAGGCCACCTCGTCCATTTGCAGCGACCCCCAGAACGGCCGCCCGTCGAGCCACGAGTTTTGCGGAAAACTGCCATCCGGTTTCTGTTGAACTTTGAACAGGTAATTGAGCGCGCGATCCGCGCCCGCCTTGTCGCCGAGCGCGTGGAATGCGGTCGCCACCTGATAGAGATCGCGCGACCACACCAGATGATAGCCGCCGACGTTCGGCTCGTTCGCCGTCGCGCCGCCGCCCCACGGCACGGAGAGCGAAGCGATGTTCGCCCCGCGATAGGTCTTGTCCTCGTGCGCCCTCAAGATCATGGCCGCCATGTCGAACTGCGCCTGGTACTTCGCCTCCACGCGCCGCAGCGACGCCAGATATTCGCGCCACCCTCGCTCGTACTCCGCGCGCACGCGCGCGAACCCTTTCAGGAGCGACGCGCGCGCGTTCCCCAGAGCCTCTTCCGTCCCGGCTCCGAAACCGAGCGCGAGCGTGAACGGCTGACCGGCATGAACCCGCGCCACCTGCACGACGTTGCCGTCCGCCGCCCGCGCGTATTTATCCGTGATGCGCCCGCCCGCGCGCCGCAGTTGCGTGAGACCGTCGCTCGTGCCGAGATAGCCGTTCGTCGTCTCGATGAAGCCCGTGCTCGACAAAAGCGCGGACGTTTCACCGGCGTCCGAAGCGACGAGGGCATCGCCTTGCGTCCACGCCGAATCGTGGAGGCCGCTATTGTGCAGAGACGGATCGTAATAGACGTAGAGCGCGGCCGGCGCGCGGCTCTTGAACTGCACGTTGATGAGGATCGTGTGGCGCGCCGGGTCGGTCGTGTAAGTTTTCGTGATCGTCCACGCGCCGTTTTTCGCCGTGTTGATCTGGCGGAACGAAAGCGCGCGTGGGTCTGTGACCTCGATGCGGTGCGTCGCGTCCGCCGCCTCCGTCTCGACGCGCCCGCCCGCCGAGACGACGACGAACTGCAACTCCTGCGAGTTCGCCACGTCCACGGTCGGGTAATAAACCTCCGTCATCACGCCGCCCCGCAGCGTGAACCACACCTTCGATTCGAGCGTGTTCGACGTGCCGACGCCCTGCTTGCCCGCGCCCGGCCAGTGCGCCTCCGCGCCCGGCGCGCCCGGCGCGAGGTTGTTGGCCGTCTGCGCCCGCGCCGCGCACGTTAACACCGACGCCAAAATAAAAAGGACGCACCACAGCGATGCGTCCCGCACAAGTTTAGCTTTCATCGTTCTCTCTTCCG
>DASQNL010000755.1:0-16494 GCA_035644995.1 Pyrinomonadaceae bacterium
CTCGGTTCCGGCGACGCCCAGCGATTCGATGGTGGCCCCGTCGGTCAGCTGGAGGGGCAGCACGCCCATGCCGATCAGGTTGGAGCGGTGGATGCGCTCGAAGCTCTGGGCGATCACGGCCCGGACTCCGAGCAGCCGCGTGCCCTTGGCCGCCCAGTCGCGCGATGAGCCCGTGCCGTACTCCTGCCCCGCGATGACGACGAGCGGGATGCCCGCCGCCTGATACTGGACGGAAGCGTCGTAGATGCTCATCTGCTGGTTGACGGGTTGCAGGCAGGTCACGCCGCCTTCCGTGCCGGGAACCATCCGGTTCTTGATGCGCACGTTGGCGAAAGTGCCGCGCACCATCACCTGATGATTGCCGCGCCGCGAGCCGTAAGAGTTGAAGTCGTCAACGTGGACGCCGCGCAGTTGCAGGTAGACGCCGCCCGGCGACGTGGGCTTGATCGCGCCCGCCGGGCTGATGTGGTCGGTCGTCACCGAATCGCCGAAGATGGCGAGCGGGCGGGCGTTCCTGATGTCGCAAAACTTGCCCGGCTCCATCCCGAACTTCTCGAAGTAGGGCGGCTCCTGAATGTAGGTCGAGTGCTCGTCCCAATCGTAAACGTCGCCCGCGACGGAGGGAATTTCGTTCCACAGCGGATTCTGTTCGGCGAAGTCGCTGTAGAGACTGCGATAGACTTCCGGGTCGGTCGCGGCGCGCAAGCCCTCGCCGATCTCGGCGAGCGTCGGCCAGATGTCGCGCAGGTAAACGTCCTCGCCTTGCTTCCCTTTCCCGATTGGCTCGCTCGTCAAGTCGATGTCAATGCGACCGGCGAGCGCGAAGGCCACGACGAGCGGCGGACTCATCAAGAAGTTCGCCTTGACGCTTTGATGCACGCGCGCCTCGAAATTCCGGTTGCCCGACAAGACGCTCGCCGCGACCAAGTCGTGCTCGTTGATGACCGATTCGATGCGCGGGTCGAGCGGGCCGGAGTTGCCGATGCAGGTCGTGCAGCCGTAGCCGACAAGGTTGAAGCCGAGTTGGTCGAGGTAAGGCTGCAAGCCCGTCTTCCGGTAATACTCCGTGACGACGCGCGAGCCGGGCGCGAGCGAAGCCTTGACGGCGGGCTGCGTTTGCAGGCCGCGTTCCACGGCCTTCTTCGCCAGAATGCCCGCCGCCAGCATCACGCTAGGGTTCGACGTGTTGGTGCAGGAAGTGATCGCGGCGATGACCACGTCGCCGTGGCCGAGCATGGCGTTGCGATGGAGATCGGGCTGCTTGCTGGAATCCGTGTCGTCGTCCTCGACGCGGTCGGGCGTCGGGCGATTGTTCATCATCTCGATCTCGGTCAGCGCGCTCGTGTTCTTCTCGCTGTCGTTGCCTTCTCCCTGCGGGATAGATTCCGGGTGCTGTTCGCCGCCGCCCGCGAGCACCGGCAGCGTGCGACCGTTGCCGCCCGCGGCGACAGCAGCCGCCCCGCTCAAGTTGACGGGGAAGCGCGCGTCGAGTTCTTCCTGCCGCTTGTTGTAGCCGTTCTCGCCGACGGGCTTTTGCAGCAGGTCGTTGAAGCGTTCTTTGAGGTCGGAGAGTTCGATGCGATCCTGCGGGCGTTTCGGGCCGGAGACGCTCGGCTCGATCTCCGCGAGGTTCAACTCGATCAACTGGCTGTACTGGCACTCGCCCGCGCGCGGGATGCCGAACATGCCCTGCGCCTCGTAGTAACTGCGGATGGCGGCGACGCGTTCCTCGGTGCGGCCGGTGGAGCGGAAATATTCGAGCGTCTTTTCGTCGACGGGGAAGAAGCCGACGGTCGCGCCGTATTCGGGAGCCATGTTGGCGATGGTCGCGCGGTCGTAGGCCGGAATGCTCGCCGCCCCTTCGCCGTGAAACTCGACGAACTTCCCGACCACTTTCGCCGCGCGCAGTATCTCCGTCACGCGCAGCACGAGATCGGTGGCCGTCACGCCGTCGCGCAAGGCTCCGGTCATGTTCACGCCGACTACGTCCGGCGTCAGAAAGTAGACGGGCTGGCCGAGCATGCCCGCTTCCGCCTCGATGCCGCCCACGCCGTAAGCCACGATGCCGAGGCCGTTGACCATCGTCGTGTGCGAGTCGGTGCCGACGAGCGTGTCGGGCAGATAGACGCCGTCGCGTTCGATGACGCCCTGCGCCAGATATTCGAGATTGACCTGATGCACGATGCCTATCCCCGGCGGCACGACCTGAAAACTCTCGAACGCCTGCGTGCCCCATTTCAAAAACTGGTAGCGCGAGCGGTTGCGCTTGAACTCCATCTCCATGTTGCGCTCAAGCGCATCGGGCGTGCTCCAGGCGTCCACCTGCACGGAGTGATCGATGACGAGATCGACGGGCACGAGCGGCTCGATGATCTTCGGGTCGCGTCCCATGCGCGCCACCGCCGAACGCATCGCGGCGAGGTCTACGAGGAGCGGCACGCCCGTGAAATCCTGCAACAACACGCGCGCCACGATGAAGGGAATCTCTTCGGTGCGCTCGGCATTGGGCTGCCAGTTGGCGAGCGCGCGGATGTCCTCTTCCTCAACCTTTTTGCCGTCGAAGTTCCGGAGCAATGATTCGAGCACGATGCGAATGCTGACGGGCAGCGTGGAGACGGGGCCGACGCCCTCCGTCTCCAGTTGCGGCAGCGAATAGAACTGTCCGGCGTCGAAGCGTTGTAGCGAATTGAAGAGATTATGAGTCATTCGAGTTTTCAAAAGTCCTTCGCGGCTGAAAGGCCTCAGCGGATTACAGAGCGCGCCGGTTGCCCGTCGAACATGGGCGCGCTTCGTCAAAGCGCGGACGCTCAAATTGATGGCGAAAAGCTGATGCGTTTAAGTTTAAGTGTCCCTCCCGCGCCCCGTCAAGCGCGTCAATTTTCGCACGCGCGTGCGAGGCCGGCGGCGGCGTCTGTTTGTCCGGCGAGTTGGCATTTGTTATATTGCTCGCCAGTTCAACAAGCAAACAACAAGTGCGAGCAGGACAGGTGAGCGACGGGGCGAGAATCCCTCTCGCGTGCGCCGTCGGTTCATCGCACGGGGAGAGGTAAAGATGCCGAAGAAGAGACCGGAAGACTTTGAATACCTGAGCAACGATCCGAACTTTGTGCCCGACCCGGAGATCGAACAGTTTATGGAAGAGGAGATTGCGCGCGCGCCCAAAGACCCCGAACAACTTGCCGCACGTCTACGCAACCACACGGCCGCCTCTCCGGGCGATGCGGGCGGCGACCTCGACGCCTCTTGGGAAGATGTCAACGACAGCGGCACGGAGGCCGTCTCCGGCGACAACCCGACGCCCGATCAGTCTGACGTGGAAGAGAACGCTCACGCCGTCGGCATCAATTTCGAGGACAACGAAGAACTCGAATTCATAGACAAAATCGACCGCCGCGACCGCGACCGCTTCGAACTCGACCCACGCTCGAAGACGGAAGACGACTCGATCTAAAAGCAGTGACAGGTGACGGGTGACAGGTGACAAGTTGGAAAAGCAAACCGCTTTAACTTGGCACCTGTCACCCGTCACCTGTCACCGTCTTATTTGAAGTTGGCGCGGGGGGCGAGCGTGATGCTTTTGACGAGAATCTTATCGGCCGGGCGATCCTGCGTGCCCGCGGCGAGGGGCGCGGTGCTGATGATGTCGGCGTTGTTGAGGCCTTCGATGACGCGCCCGAAGACGGTATAGCGTCGGTCGAAAGCGGGCTGGCGTTTGAGCGTGACGTAGAACTGGCTGTTGGCGGAATCTTCCGACTGGCTGCGCGCCGCCCCCACCGTGCCGCGCTCGTACTCGATGTCGCTAAACTCCGCCGGGAGATTCGGTTCGGCCGAACTGCCCATGCCGTCGTTGGCCGGGTTGTTGTCTTTGGAGTTCGGGTCGCCGCCCTGAATGATCCCCAACTCCGGGTCGATGCGATGGATGGCCGTCCCGTTGTAGAAACCTTCGCCCGCCAGTTTCTTGAAACGCGCCACCATCTGCGGCGCGACGTTCGGGTAGAGTTCGATCACGATCCGCCCGAAGTCCGTCTCGACGACCGCCGCCTCCGTGTCGGCTTCCGGCTTGATTCCCGTCTTGACGTTCGCGCCGCCGGCGTCGCCCGCCGCGCTGTCGGAATTCGACGCCTTCCCGCACGCCGATGCCGAGAGCGCGAGGCACAGCAAGGCAATCGTCCAATGTCTAAAGTTACGATTCATCTTTCACACCCTTCCCAACTTTGTTAATGGCAAAACGAACCTATCACGGCGGAGGCGGGAAGGCGCGAAGCAGTTATATTGTTCGCTTTGCTACGTCTCTTCGCGTCTTCGTGATACCGCTCTCGCCCGCTCAAAACTGCTTTCGGCTATCGAGTAAGATCGTCACCGGCCCGTCGTTCGTGAGTTCCACTTCCATCATGCGGCGAAAACTTCCCGTCTCCACCCGCGCCAGCGTTTGCCGCGCCTCGCTGACGAAAAACTCGTAGAGCGGCGCGGCCACTTCGGGCGCGGCCGCTTCCGTCCACGACGGCCTGCGCCCGCGCCGCGTGTCGCCGTACAAAGTGAACTGCGAGACGACGAGCAACGCTCCGCCCGTCTCCGCAACCGACAAGTTCATGCGCCCGTCCGCGTCTGCAAAAATTCGTAACGCGACGATCTTCTCTAAGAGGTAGCGCGCGTCTTCCCGCGTGTCGTCGCGCGCGATGCCGAGCAGGACGAGCATCCCGGCGGCGATCTCGCCGACCGTCTCACCCTCGACGCTGACTGAGGCGCGCGTCACGCGCTGTAACACCGCTCGCAACGGCTCACACCTTTCGCGCTCTCGCAGAGGACATCAATTTCCCTTAGAACGGCAGATTGAAAAAAAGAAAATACCCGTTGAGCATGAGCGCCGCCGCCAGGATGCCGACGGCGACCGAGACTTTCATGATGAGCCGCGACGTGGCGAGGATCGAGACGGAGGCCAGCACGATTGCGATCTGAAACAGGGCTTCGGAGAAATCGAAGTTCGGGTCTTGCAACTGTGCGCGGTCGCGTTGCGCGGCGAAGTCGGTCGCACGCGCCGAGAGTTCCTTCTTTCCCTCGCCGCGGAGCGGGTCGTTCGGGGCTTGCGGGTCGGGTTCGCTCTCATAGCGGGCGGCGGTGGCCTTGAATTGATCGATCTTGCGTTGCAAAAGCTGCTGCGTCTCCGGCGTCACCGTCGTATTGTGCAGTTGCAACTCGCTCTCCAACATGTCGGCGGCGATGCGGTATGAAGTCTGCCGGATGTTCTTCGCCTGATAAAAAGCCCACGTGTCGCTCGCGTGAATGTTGTGGTTCATGATGTCTTCGGCGGCATTCCCGCCGCCGAGGCTCGTGATCGCCAGCAGCATCGCCATGAACGCGATCATCAAGGCCACGCGCGAACGAAATTTCTCGTCCTCTTCCCGTCCCCCTCCGCCTTCTTTCAACTCCATGATTTGATCGGCCACGTCGCCCGCTTCCATCTCTGATCCTTATCCTCCCCGGTTAAATTACACACCACCACCGGCCGCGCCCGTCGTCAACTGTCGAAACTCAATCACGCGCCGAGCGGCGCGCAACCCTCACTTCGCTTTCGGCGGCATGCTCGGCCTGATCTCGACCCGGCTCGGCAAGCTCCGCTCGTCGTGTCGCAGCAGGTCGAGCACGACGCGCGCCACGTCCGGCGGTTGCAGTTGCCAACTCTGCTCCGCGCTCGGCGCGTCGCCGCCGAAATACGTGTTGACCGAACCGGGCATGATGTAACTGACCTTGATCCGTTCGTGCCGCACCTCCTGCATCAACGCCTCGCTGAAGCCGTTCAAAGCGAACTTCGAAGCGTTATAGGCGGCCATGCGCGGGTGCGGGTTCGCGCCCGCGAGCGAAGAGATGTTGATGATGTAGCCGCCACCGCGCGCGCGCATCAGCGGGATCGCTTCGTGGCAGCTGTAGAAGACGCTGTTGAGATTCGTCTCCAGCACGGCGCGAAAGTCTTCCGGCGACATCTCTTCGACGCTTTGGAAGAGGCCGATGCCCGCGTTATTGACCAACACGTCAACGCCGCCGAACTCCGCGACCGTATGCTCGAACAACGCGCGCACCTCTTCGTAATCGCGCACGTCGCACACCGCGCCCGTCACCCTGCCCTCGCCCGCGTCGCCCAACTCCGACACGGCGCGCAGCACCTCGTCCTCGTTCCGCGCGCTCACGCACACGTCCGCGCCCTCGCGCGCCAGCGATTCGGCTATCGCGCGCCCGATGCCCTTCGTGCTCCCCGTCACGATTGCAACCTTGCCGTTCAGATTCATTCAATCCCCATAAAAAACGGCGACGAGTGACGAGATAAAGACAGGTTTTTTAGTTTTCACCCGTCACTCGTCGCTCGTCACTGTTTCAGCTTTTCCTGCAACACTTCGTTGACGAGTTTCGGATTCGCCTTGCCCTTCGAGGCTTTCATCACCTGACCGACGAAGAAGCCGAAAAGCGTCTCTTTGCCCGCGCGATACTGTTCGAGTTGGCGGGGGCTGGCGGCGATCACTTCGTCAACCAGCGACGCGATCTCGCCCGCGTCGCTCACCTGCGCGAGTCCCTGCTCCTCGACGATGACGGCCGCCGACTTGCCCGACGCGAACATGTCGACGAGCACTTCCTTGCCCTGCTTGCCGCTGATCTTGCCCTCGTCGATCAAACGCACCAGCGCGCCCAACTCTTCGGCCGCGACCGGCGATTCCTCCGCCGTGCGCCCGGAGGCTTCGAGTTCGCGCAGCAGTTCCGACCTGATCCAGTTGGCCGCCGCGCGCGGGTTATTCGCCGCCCGCGCCGCGCGCTCGTAATAGTCGGCGAGGGCGCGCTCGGAGGTGAACTGCGAGGCGTCGTCGAAGGAGAGCGCGTAGTCCTCCATAAAACGTCGGCGGCGGGCTTCCGGCAGCTCCGGCATCCGCGCCGTCACTTCTTCGATAAACGCGGGCGTGACGACGAGCGGCGGCAGGTCTGGTTCGGGGAAGTAACGATAGTCGTGCGCCTCCTCTTTCGAGCGCATCACGCGCGTTTCATTCGCGCGGTCGTCCCACAGCCGCGTCTCCTGCGAGACGCGCCCGCCCGATTCGATCAATTCGATGTGCCGCTCGATCTCGTATTCGATGGCCTTCTGCATGAAGCGCACCGAGTTCAGGTTCTTGAGTTCGACCTTCGTGCCGAACTTCTCCTCGCCCGCGCGCCTGACCGAGACGTTCGCCTCGCAACGCAGGTTTCCCTTCTCCATGTCGGCCTCGGACGCGCCCACCCATTGCAGCGCGCGCCGGACGTGATTGACGTAATCGTAGGCTTCCCAGGAGGTGCGGAAGTCCGGCTCGGTCACGATCTCGGCGAGCGGCGTGCCCGCGCGGTTGAGGTCAACGTAGGAATAGCGATCCGTCTCCGGCAGCCCCTCGTGGATGTTCTTGCCGGCGTCTTCTTCGAGGTGCATGCGCGTGATGCGGATGGTCATCGGTCGCCAATCGCGCGCATGCCCGCTCTCGTCGCGCGCGGCCGTGACGATCTCAAGTTCGCCGTGCTCGGAGAAGGGGCGGTCGAATTGTGAAATTTGATAGCCCTTCGGCAGGTCGGGGTAGAAATAATTTTTGCGCGCGAAGACCGACTCTTCGTTGATGCGCAAACCCAGAGCGAGCGCGGCGCGCGCGCCGAGTTCGACGGCGCGACGGTTCAAGACCGGCAACGCGCCCGGCAAGCCCAGGCAGACGGGGCACGTGTTCGCGTTCGGCTCATCGCCGAAACGCGTCGAGCAGCCGCAAAAAATCTTCGACTCCGTATTGAGTTGCGCGTGAATTTCGAGGCCGATGACGGCCTCCCAACCATGTTTCATAATTTGTCCGTTGTCCGTCGTCCGTCGTCAGTTGTTTTTGTCTCACCGAAAGTTGAACTTTTCATCTCTAGCCGGCCGCCCGCGCTACACAAACAACGGACAACCGACTACGGACAACGGGCAGCTTTCTTAGGTTCGAGCGGTAACCCCCTTTCGCGCCACGCGTTGATGCCGCCGACGAGGATGTAGAGTTCCGTGAAATCGTATTCTTCAAGAATCAACGCCGCCCGGACGCTGGAATTTTCGTAGTGTCAGGCGCAATAGGTGACGATGGGGCGGCCGCGCGGCACTTCGCCGATGCGCTCCTCCAGTTCCGCTCGCCAGATGTAGAGCGATCCCGGAATTTGCACGTCGCTCTGCGCGTAGTGGCGCGCGTTGCGCGTATCGAGGAAGACGGGGGCGCGACCGTCTTCAACCAACCGCCACGCCTCTTCCGCGCTGACCCGCACCGGCCCTCTCAAATCTCCCAACCGCTTTCACCTCTCCCGAAATTCACGAACGCGCCCTCTCACACAACGCTGGACTGCCTCCGGCGCATGATGCGGAACGGACTATCGCGCGCCGGGTTGCGGGCGCACGCGCTCGACCGCCCCGGCCGGCGTGGATGAATGAGCCGAGTATAACATTCGCCCGAAGGCGCGGCGAAACGGGCATGTATTTCACATCTTGGTGAAAGAAAAACTAGTTTCTCGTCAATGAATCTAGTATACAATCCGCTCACTAAGGCTGCTTTTCGATTTTTGATGCTGCGACCGCGCCCCGGCACACAGAGGCCGGCGGCGGCGGTCGTCATTACAAGGTGTCCACCTTTTGCTCCCAAAGGAGGGGATTCAGATCATGGCGAAAACAATTGCGACCATTATGGGCGTCGTGTTCATTTTGGCCGGTATCGTGGGTTTCGTTGATAACGACCTACTCGGTTTCCATCTCACCACCTTTCACAACGCGGGTGTCCACATCGTCTCCGGTGCCATCTCGCTCTACTTCGGCCTGGCAGGAACTCAGGCCGGGGCGCGCCTCTTCGATCTTATTTTCGGAGTCGTTTACGCGGGACTCGGCGTGGTTGGTTTCCTTGCCGGCGGTCACCAAGGGCACCTCTCACCCGGAGTTCCAGGGCCGGATGATGCGCGGCTTCTCAAAGTTATTCCGAGCCAGCTTGAGTTAGGGACGAGCGATCACATACTGCATATCGTGCTAGGTCTTATCTTTATCGTCGGCGCGCTGCTCACCAAACGCAGCTTTGACCGTAGAGCAGATGAGACTTAGTCCGCTAGCTGGTCTTCAGGTGTTTCGTGTGGGTGAGGACACAGAGAGGTCTCACACTCCTCCGATGGCTCCTCACCCCGGCCGCCCGATTCGCGCGCTGTACTCCTTCGTAATATTTCTACTTCCAACTCAACCTGCTGACCGCGCGGCCTAGTTCAGACCTGAGCGACGCTGCCGGATCACGCACGTTGCCGCCTCGTCGCGCGTCAGTTAAGATAGACAATCAATACGTAGTTCAAGATCACAATCGAGACTTTTACTTTACAAATTTTTTGGTTCGAGCAGGAGAATCTTTTTCGCTATGATCAAAACGGTCGAATGGACTGCCGAAGGCGTGCGCATGATCGATCAGCGTCTGCTTCCGACTGAAGAAAAATATCTATTGCTGCGTTCGTGCGAGGAGGTGGCCGAGAGTATCAGAGAGATGGCCGTGCGGGGCGCGCCCGCCATCGGCGTCGCCGCCGCGATGGGACTCGCCATCGGACTCAAACAGGCGGTCGCCACCTCGACCCCCGACCTCCAGTACGACTTCGATTACATGTGCGACCTGATGAGCCGCACGCGCCCGACGGCCGTCAACTTGTTCTGGGCTATCGAACGCATGCGCGGCGCTTTCAGTCGCGCCGCGGCCGAGACGGCGGACGTGGAAGTGATCAAGCAACGCCTGATCGACGAGGCCAAAGCCGTCTACGAAGAGGACATCGCCTCGAACCGCGCGCTCGGTCGTTTCGGCGGCGAGTTGCTGTCGGACGGCGCGACCGTGCTCACGCACTGCAACGCGGGCGCGCTCGCCACCGCCGGAGACTACGGCACCGCGCTCGGCGTGATTCGCGGCGCGCGCGACGCGGGCAAACGCATCGCCGTCATCGCCGACGAGACGCGCCCCTTTCTCCAAGGCTCGCGCCTCACCGCCTGGGAACTAGACCAAGACGACATCCCCGTCACGCTCATCACCGACAATATGGCCGGTCACGTGATGAAGCAAGGAAAAGTTGACGCCGTGGTCGTCGGCGCGGATCGCATCGCCGCGAACGGCGACACGGCCAACAAGATCGGCACCTACATGGTTGCCGTCCTCGCGCGCCAGCACAACATCCCTTTCTACGTCGCCGCGCCGATCTCGACCGTCGACCTCGCAATTCCCTCGGGCGAGCAGATTCCCATCGAGGAGCGCAACATCCGGGAAGTGACGCACATGCACGAGCATCGCCTCGCCCCCGAAGGCATCAACGTGCAAAACTTCGCCTTCGACGTGACGCCCAACGAGTTCGTCGCCGCCATCATCACCGACAAAGGCGTTGCCCGCGCGCCTTACACGGAGACTTTGCGCAAGCTGTTTGAAAGTTGATACGTCGCCGCACGGTGAGCCTGTGAACGGCAGGCCGCCGCCTGTCCCAACTAAACTTCAAAGCCCGCATCTTGAAATCAAGATGCGGGCTTTGAAGTTTAGCCGGGACAGGCACGAGGAAGTTCACTTGGGAGCGAAGCGGCTCTGCTTCCACCACTCAATCGTGCGGCGCAAGCCTTCTTCGAGTCCGACCCGCGGCTCATAGCCGAGGAACTCGCGGGCGCGAGTGATGTCGGCGAGGCTGTGTTTCACGTCGCCGACGCGCGCATCGCGGTATTCCGCCTGAACATCCGCGTTGCCCGTGATCTGCTTCAACTTGTCGAGCAGTTGATTGAGCGTCACGCGTTCGCCGTTGGCGACGTTGATGATCTGGCCGACGCCGCGAGTGGTTTCCGCCGCGCGCATGTTCGCGTCAACCACGTTGGCGACATAAGTGAAATCGCGCGATTGTTCGCCGTCGCCGTAGATGATGGGCGTCTGCCCGGTTGAAAGCGCATCGATGAAGCGTGAGATGACGCCGGAGTAGGTCGAACTCGGGTCTTGGCGCGGCCCGAAGACGTTGAAGTAGCGCAGGCAGACGGTTTCAAGTTTGTAAGTGCGCGTGAAGACCTGACAGTAATACTCGCCGATCAGTTTGGCGGCGGCGTAGGGCGAGAGCGGGTCGGGCGACATGGTCTCGACTTTGGGAAGCGTCGGCTGGTCGCCGTAGGCCGAACTCGACGCCGCGTAGACGACGCGACGCACGCCGCTATCGCGCGCCGCGAGCAGCAGCGAGAAGGTCGCCTCGGCGCAGGCGCGGTGCGTCTCGCGCGGATTGTCCACCGAGCGCGGCACGCTTGGGATGGCCGCTTCGTGATAGACGAGTTCGACGCCTTCGAGCGCGCGCTTGAGCGTCGGCTCGTCGTTCAGGCTGCCGCGCACGAAATCTATATCGCCGCCGATCTCTTCCAGATTCTCGGCGTGGCCGGTCGAAAGATCGTCGATCACGCGCACGCGCGCGCCGCGCCCGGCGAAGGTGGCCGCGATGTGCGAACCGACGAAGCCTGCTCCGCCGGTCACGAGTACGATTCCAGAGAGAGTCATATCAGTAGGTATAGACAGACGGCGCGACGGGAGGCGGAATCGCTTCGACGCGTTACCTGTCGTTCGGGACGGGTTGTGGTTGTCGGCCGACGCCGACGTACTCGAAACCGAGTTCCGTCATGGCATCGGGATCGTAGATATTGCGCAGGTCGGCGATCTTCGGCACGCGCATCAGTTCGCGCACGCGCTCCATGTTGAGCGCGCGAAACTGATTCCACTCGGTCATGAAAACGAGGGCGTCGGCCCCGGTCACGGCCGCGTATTCGTCCTCCGCGTATTCGATGCCGGGTAAGTATTCGCGTGCGGCCTCCATCGCGATTGGGTCGTAGGCGCGCACCGTTGCGCCGCGCTCCGTGAGCCGGCGGATGATGTCCACGGAGGGCGCTTCGCGCATGTCGTCCGTCCCCGGCTTGAAGGCGAGGCCGAGCACGGCGATGGTTTTCCCCGGCAGGCTGCCCACCAATGTTTCGATCTTCGGCACCATCAACTCACGCTGCCGCTCGTTGACTTGGACTACTGCGCCGACGATGAGCGCGTCATAGTCGAACTGGCGCGCGATGGAGAGAAAGGCGTGTGTATCTTTCGGGAAACACGACCCGCCGAAGCCGGGGCCGGGATGCAGGAATTTTTTCCCGATGCGGTTGTCCATGCCGAGCGCGCGCGCCACATCGTGCACGTCGCAGCCGATGCGGTCGCAGAGATTCGCGATCTCGTTGATGAAGGAAATTTTGGTGGCGAGGAAGGCGTTCGCGGCGTACTTCGTCAACTCAGCCCCTTCCATCGAGGTGATGACGAAGGGCGTCTCGATCAGATAGAGCGGGCGATAGAGGTCTTTGATGATGGCGATGGCTTCCGGGTCGCGGCTGCCGATGACGACGCGGTCGGGGCGCATGAAATCCCCGATGGCCGCGCCCTCGCGCAGGAATTCGGGATTTGAAACCATGCCGAACTTCGCGTTCTTCTTTTGCTCGCCGATGATGCGCCGGAGGTGTTCGCCCGTACCGACAGGCACGGTAGACTTCGTCACGATCACTTTGTAATCGTTCATGTGGTCGGCGACGGAGCGCGCCGCCGCTTCGACGTGGCTCAGGTCGGCCGAACCGTCTTCCCGCGGCGGCGTGCCGACGGCCAACAGGATGACCAGCGAGCGCTCGACCGCGGTTTTCAAATCGGTCGTGAAGGTGAGACGCCCGGCCTGCGCGTTTTTCGCGACGAGTTGGTCGAGGCCTGGCTCGTAAATCGGCATGTGCCCCTGATTGAGACGCTCGATTTTGTGCGCGTCAATATCGACGCACACCACGTCCACGCCGAATTCGGCGAAGCACGCGCCCGTCACCAAGCCGACGTACCCCGTCCCAATCACTGCAATCTGCATTGCTAAAACAGAACCTTTCGCAAAAGCGGCTCTTTCAGGCAAAAGTTTGCGGGTCACGCGGGGCGAACCCGCGCGTGACCCGCAAGTGAATGTTCTCGTCTACCGTGCGCGAGAAGGTCGCACAGCCGTTAAAGCCTAACAACTTAACGGCCGGCGAACTACCGTGTCGGGCTGAAGACCGGAGCGGTGCCGCCGACGCCGAGGTCGTTGCTGTCGTGGGTCGCCGCGATGACGGCCGCGGCAATCGCGCCGCCAGCCGCCAGCAGAAGCGCCGCGAGTGCGCCGCCGCTCAGCGAGCCGAAGTTGGTTTCGCGGGTCAAGCGCGTGCAGCGCGGACCCGGTTGAGCCGTCCCGGCCATGTCTTGGTTACCGGCGGCGATCTGCTTGACGCTGTTGCCGGCGCGCAGTTCGACGCGACCCGACTGGGTGGCGACTTCCGTGTTGCCGCATTCGACGTTCACGGTGAACACGGCCGGTTGGCTGCTGTCAGCCACGGCCGAGCCGTCTTTGGTGATGACGCTGGACGCGGTGCCCGACGAAGTCGAAAGGCGCACGCGGCCGGCATCAAGCGTGCCGGTGACGCTGTTGTCGGTAAAGCTGAGTTTGAGGCTCGATTCCGGCAAGACTTCAACGCGGCCGAGTTTGCCCAAGCTCACGACTGCGCTCGAACCTTTGGCGGTGGTGACGGTGCTGTCTGAAAAAACTGTTGCACCCGAGATGGCGTTCGTACCGTTCACGGAAACTTCGCCGACAACCGACAGTTCGCCGGAGGGCGACTGTGCCGGAGCTGCGAGGGCGACCATTGAGAACGTGCTCAAGATGGCAACCGTGAGGCAGACCGAAATAGCCATGCGGCTCCAATTTCTGCTAATCATTATTCTCCTCCCAAGTAGACTGAACCAGTGTTTTGTAAGAGAGCGCGCCGCGAGTCTCGGAGAGACTTCGCAAGGAGACGGATTTTAGTATTTCCTCGCCAAACCCGCTCCAATTCAACTGCGCTCTTGTAGCATTTCCTTAAGAAAGCAGGTCAGCGAGCCTCTGTGGGCTGCTTTGACTAAGCCTTTTTACCTCAATCCCCGTTTGCTGTCAACAAAGATTTACCTAAAATCTCAGCTTATTCTTGGCTTTTTTGTGCGCTCGCCCACGTCCGAACCTGAACTCGACGCCATTCGGGGAATCTACGCCCGCCGCTCGAACAAGTACGCGCTCTCCAGAAGACGCCCTTCCCGCCCGTCGTGCGCCGCGAACTGCCGCCGCCGCAGTTCCCCGCGGCTATTC
Source organism: Pyrinomonadaceae bacterium (assembly GCA_035644995.1). Lineage (GTDB taxonomy): Bacteria > Acidobacteriota > Blastocatellia > Pyrinomonadales > Pyrinomonadaceae > JAIVJZ01. Next base: position 14,185 of record DASQNL010000755.1, read on the forward strand.
ATGGAGCCGTTCCAGATGGCCGCCCCGCCGAACTCCCCGCGCTTGTTCAAGGCGTAGAAATTCACGTCAATATCCTTCAATTTTTCGCGGTCGTTGCCGTAACGCGCCGCGATCAACTTGAGGGCGTCGAGGCAGGCCTGTTCCGGCGACGCGCCCCGCCGCATGTATTCGACCACGGTGCGCGCCCCGTTGATGTAAATCACTTCCTCGCCGCGCCCGGTCGAACCGGCCGCGCCCGTGTCGTTGTCCACGTAGAGGCCGCAGCCGATGAGCGGCGAATCGCCGACGCGCCCCGGAATTTTCCACGCCAGCCCGCTCGTCGTCGTCACGCCGCTGATGTCGCTCGCGGCGTCGAGGGCGAGACAATTGATCGTGCCCGTCGGCGGCATCCTTGCGACTTCGTCCGCCCACGCCAGCAATTCTTCACGTCGCCGCGCGTCGCCGCCCGTATAGGATTCGGCCAGCCGGTAACTCGCGCTCGCGCGTCCGGCCTCCGCGATCTTTTTCTGCCCCGCGGGCGAAGCGGGCGCGGGCGGATACGGACTCGGCCCCCATTTATCCACCGGTGACAGAGTCTCTTTCCAGCGCAGCCAGGCGATGCGCGATTCTTCGGTCAAGAGGTTTACGTCCTCAAAGCCGTGCGCGGTGGCAAAGTCGCGCGCGCCCTGCCCGACGATGAGAATGTGGTCGGTGCGTTCGAGCACGGCGCGCGCCACCTTGGAAGGCTCGCGCACGCCGCGGATGGAGGCGACGGCGCCGGCGCGCCGGGTGGGGCCGTGCATCACGCTCGCGTCGAGTTCCACGTCGCCGCGCTCGTTCGGCAAACCGCCGTAGCCGACCGAGTTATCTTTGGGGTCGAGTTCGACGATGTTGACGCCCGCGATAACCGCGTCGAGCGTGTCGCCGCCGCCGCGCATCACCTGGACGGCTTTGTTGACGGCCGCCAGACCGTTCCCGCTCGACACGGAGATGGGCGGCGTGCCGCGTCTGGCTGCGGTGGTGGCGGACTGCGACGCCCGGCTCTCAACGCGCGCGGCCTCGATGCGCGCCGGCGACGAAGCGAGCGTCGTAGCTACGCTCACGCCCGCGGCGGCTTCACCCAAAAACTTGCGGCGACTCTTGTCGGTTTTCATTCGCTGAATGATGCTCCTCGCGCGCAGACGGTCGCGCTTGAAAGTTGATGCCGTGAAATTTCACCTGAAGGGTGCGGGCATCCTAGCAAATAAATTTGAAACGGGGAACAGAAATTAAAAGGGCTTGAGAATGAGTCCGTCGGTCGCCGGCATCGACTGCCGGGCGCGTCCTTACGCCTCATTCGTGGGCTTCGTTTCGGCCGCGTCCCGGTCTCGATAAAACTGCTTCGCGCGCTCGGCGACCGCGGCGGGGACGGTGACGCGAAACGGGTGCTTGGCGACGTAGGGCGGCACGCGTCGGACGCGCCCGCCGAGCATCTGGATCGCGGCGACCGCATCCTCGTCGCTCAACTCGGCGACGCCCAGAGCATCGGCCGCGCGACGCAACGCGCCGCGCAGGCGGTCGAGCGGCAGTTCACGTTCGGCCAGCGTCTTGCCGCGCAGTTGAAAATCGGCGAGGGCATAGAGCACGACGCGGTCTGGTTCGTGCGCGTCCGTGGTTTCCTGCCCGGCGAAAAGTTCCGTTTGCTTCATCGTGAATTAAGACTCATCGGGCGCGCCGCGCGAAATCGGCGCGAGTTCCCTTCAAGGGATGTGGACGCGGCGCGGGCGCGTGGTCGGTCGATTGCCGCGCGGGGCGTTGTCCGCCGCCGGGGTGTCGGCAGGAGCGGAAGCGGCGGTGGCGGCGGGTTGCCGCGCCTCCTGCTTCTGTAAAAGTTCGGCCTGCTCGTAAACGTCGAGCCGCGCGAACAGGTAGAACGACTCGGCGGCGCGCACTGCGCCCAGATAGCGAAACGTGTTGTCCACCACTTCGCCGATCCGGAAAGTGGCGGGCGGCGGCGGCGGGTCGAACAGCGTGCCGAGTTCGTCGCGCGTGACGGCATAGAGTTCGGGAAGAAAGTCGTTTCGCGTCTCGCGCGCGATGCGCAAGGCCATTTGCCGGAGCGCGCGGATGCGGTTCGAGTTGCGCCGGTAATAGGCCGGGCTGACCTCGTGGCGGCTCGCGCGGTCGTCCACCACTTCCTGCTCGGCGCGCAAATAACCGAGATACGTGCGGACGACCGGCCCAAACTCCGCCTCTTCCGACGCCGCGCGCTGCGCCCAGGCCGAACCGGCCGACGCCAGGCACACGAAAGCCGCCAACGCCACACGTCGCCACCACTTCACTCCGCTTCGG
>DASQNL010000756.1:0-6242 GCA_035644995.1 Pyrinomonadaceae bacterium
CCCGTCGCCCGTCACCCGTCACCCATAATGCACTTCCACGAGCGTCAAGCCTTTGGCCGGGGCGGTCGCGCCCGCGAGGGAGCGTTCGCCGCTTTCGATGGCGCGCTCGACTTGCGCCGCGTCCATCTGCCCCCGCCCGACTTCGAGCAGCGTGCCCGCGATTGAGCGCACCATGTAACGCAGGAAGCCCTCCGCGCTCGCCGTGATCTCAATGAGACGCCCGCGCCCTTCGTCGCTCCAAGCGTCGCGCACGGCGAGTCGGGTCACGGTGCGCACGCGCGTCTGCACGTCCGCCTGCGCGGCGGAAAACGCCGTCCAATCGTGTGTGCCGACGAAGAGGCGCGCGCATTCCCGCATCCGCGCGACATCGAGAGGGCGCGCGTCCGTGTGTGCGTAGCGCACCAGAAACGGGGAGGCGTAGCGCGCGTTGAAGAGGCGATAACGGTAAGTTTTCCCGCGCGCCGAATAACGGGCGTGAAAGTCCGGGTCAACCGGCTGCGCCTCGATGACGCGCACGTCCGGCGCGAGGTTGCCGTTGATCGCGGCGCGCAGTTTGTCGCCGGAGATTTCGCGCCGCAACTCCACGCTCGCCACCTGCCCCAGCGCATGGACGCCCGCGTCCGTCCGCCCCGCGCCCTGCACGACGACCGCGCCCCCTTCAATCAACGACAGCACGCGCGCCAGTTCGCCCTGCACCGTGCGCTCGCCCGCGCCCTGCATCTGCCAGCCGTGAAAATCCGTGCCGTCGTATTGAATGGTCAGGCGGTAGTTCATAAGGCCGGAGGGCAGAGGGCAAAGGGCAGAGGGATGAATTAAGAGCAGCATTCAAGAGATTGAACGCTTCATTTCATCCCTCATCCCTCATCCCTCATCCCTTGATTTCCTGCTTCCCGGTTTGGTCGCCGCTTCGCCGCGCCCGCAGGCGGGACAGGCCGAGGGGGCGAGGGCGGGCACGTCGAGCGTGGCGAGTGCGATGCGCGGAACGCCCACGTCGGCGCGCCCGCCGGAGCGATCTATGATCGAGGCCGCGCCGACGACGCTCGCCCCGGCGGCGCGCATGGCCGCGATGGTCTCGCGCGTCGAGCCGCCCGTCGTGATCACGTCTTCGACGACGAGGACGCTCTCGCCCGCGCGCACGCCGAAGCCGCGCCTGAGCGTCATCGCGCCCGCCGCATCGCGCTCCGTCCAGACCGATTTCGCGCCGAGCGCGCGCGCCACTTCGTAGCCGATGACGATGCCGCCGATGGCGGGCGCGGCCACGGTTTCGATGCCGCGCCCGGCGAATCGCCCGGCGACGGCGCGCGCGAAGGCTTCGGCTTCGGACGGGTGCTGGAGGACGAGCGCGCATTGCAGGTAGACGGAACTGTGCAGGCCGCTCGACAGGATGAAATGGCCTTCGAGCAATGCGCCCGTGCGCCGGAATCTCTCAATCACCTCTTCGGCTCGCATCTGCTGTCGCTCCTTCGCATCGGTCGTCGTCGCGCGCCGCGCGTCCGCTGCTTCGCGGCGGCGCGGGTCGTGTTACAATGCCGCGCGGATGACGCACCTTTCTAACCTCGTCTTGGATTGCACGTTCGTGCAGGAGATGGTTGACCTGCTGCGGCTATCGGGCAGCGCACGCGCGCCCGTGGAAGCCGTCGCCCGCACCGTTTTGCAACTCCCCGGCCTCGACCCGGCAGCCGCCGCCCTTCTCGTCTCCGACCTCATCAAAGACGACTGGCGTTTACGCATCACCGACGACTACGTGCTCGAACTGTTGTGCGAAGACGCCGACTGCCGCGCGCTCGACGAGACCGATTACGTCGTGGTTGACGTGGAGACGACGGGCGCGAAAACTCCCCCGGCGCGCATCACCGAGATCGGCGCGTACCGCGTGCGCGGCGGTCGTATCGTCGCCGAGTTTCAAACGCTGGTCAACCCGCAGATGCCGATCCCTTCCTTCATCGTCATGCTCACGGGGATCACGGACGCGATGGTCAAAAGCGCGCCCCTCTTTTCCGAAGTCGCGGGCGACCTCTTGAAGTTCATCGACCGCGCCGTGCTCGTCGCCCACAACGCGCCCTTCGACGTGCGTTTTCTCAACCACGAAATCTCGCGCATCTTTCCGGGCAAGCGCATGTTCAACGCGCAAATCTGCACCGTCTCGCTCTCGCGTCGCGTCGTGCCGCAACTCGTCAACCACCGGCTCCACACCGTCGCCGAACATTTCAGCGTGCCGATCATCAATCGTCACCGCGCCGCGGGCGACGCCGCCGCCACCGCCGAAGTCTTCCTCCGCCTCCTCGACCTGCTGCAACAAAACGGCGTCCGCGACCTGGCCGCCGCGCGTAAATTCAAACACGCCAATCACGATCAATATCGAAAGACGACGGCCGGTAGTTCAAAGCAACTCTGATTCGGATTCTCCCGGCACGACTCCGGCGGCGCGCTCACGATCACCCTCTCCTCCGCGCCTTTGCTTCCGCCACAAATTGCGCCCGGCGAAGACGCCGATGACGAGCGCGGCCACGCCGAGTCCGACGTAGGGGTAATAGCGCGCCAGCAACTCCTTCGCGTGCTCGCCGTAGTGCGCCGCGAGATAGCCGATGAGCGCGTAGCGAAAGGCGCGACCGGCGGCGACCGCCACCGCGAAGCGCATGACGCTGAAACGAAAGACGCCCGCCGTGGCGATGAAAAGTTTGAACGGGAAGGGCGGCGGCAAGACCGATGCGACGAGCACGGAGAGCACGTCGTAGCGATCAATCAACTCTTTGACGCGCTCCTGCTTGCGCGGCGAAAATCGTTTCAGCGCGCCCCGCCCCGCCCGCCGCGAGATGTAATAAAAGATGAGACAGCCGATGACGGAACCGAGCGTCGCCGCGAACACGTAGAGCGGAACCCACGCGGGACGCGCGGTCGAGAGCAGGATCAGGACGGCATCGGGGCCGCCCGGCAGAGGGATCAGCGCGGAATCGAGCAGCGCGATGCCGAACAGACCGAACGCTCCATAGGCGAGCAGGTATTGCGAGACGAAAGTCAGCCCGTTAGTAATCTTTCGCAACAACCATTTCAAAATCGAGTCTTCCCTTCCTCAACGATTATCTCCCCGCTTCGCTAAATTACGACGGCGGCGTGGACGAAGGCACATCCGCCTCGGCGCGCTCGTCGCCGCCCGTTTCCGCCTCGCCCGTCTCCGGCTTCTTCGCCCCCTGCAAGCGATTCTTAATGAAATAAAACACCAGCCCGACGGCGACCAAAGCGGCGACCGCGCCGAGCAGCTTCAGCCCGTAGTGTTCGATGAAGGCGAGCACCTGTCTGCCGTAGTAGACGGCGAGGATGCCCTCGACGTAGTAGCGCAGACTGCGCGCGATCATGATGGTGACCATGAAACGCCAGCGGGGATATTCGAGCGCGCCCGCCGTGGCGACGAAAATTTTGAAAGGCATCGGCGGCGGCAGGAGCGCGGGGATGGCGAGCGTCAGGAAGCCGAAGCGCGCGTAGGCGCGTTCGACGCGGGCGATGTTCTCCTCGCTAAAACGCTTGCGCAAGACGGCCTGGCCGCCGCGCTGCATGATCACGTAGAGCAGCATGCAGCCGATGACGGAGCCGAGCGCGGCGAACAGCGGAAAATAAAAGGCCGCCTTCGGGTCGCTGTAGCAGCGCATCACGACGAGGTAGTCGTTGATTTCGGGAAGCGAGAGGAGCGAGGAGTCGAGCGCGCCGATGACGACCATCGCGGGCGCGGCCACGTAGATCGGCACTTCGACGATGAACCTTTGCAGCCCCTCGGCCACCCCGCGCAGCCATTGCCCCAACCCGTTGATCAAAAGAAGCATAAACTAAAGTGACGAGTGACGGGTGACAGGTGACAAGATAAGAAAAAAGGAGTTTATCTCGTCACCCGTCGCTTGTCACTCGTCACTGTTTTATTTGACGGGAGTGAAGATCGAGGGGGTGTCGTAGGTGACGCCGAAGGTGACGCCGGAGCGCGGGCTGAACTCGGTTAGACCGGCGATGCCGGCGAAGTCGAAGCGCAGGCCGGAGGCTTTGACCTGCAAGCCGAGCCGCGCTTCCGACAGCGATTCGGTGCCGAGCGGAGCGCGCCCGCCGCGCGTGTTGGCGCGACCGTTGATCTCGCCCGCCACGTTGATCTGGCGATTGAGGCGCACGATCCCGGCGACGCCGTAGAGCAGCATGTCGTTCTGCGTGAAGGCTTGCGTGGGCGCGGTGAAAATTCCGAGGCCGAGATTGCCGAAGAGATTGACGCGATCCTCGCGCCCGAATTTCTTGCCCATCAGGATCGTGCCGAAGGCGTTCGTCTGGTTGACGCCGATGCCGCGCCCTTCGCTGGAGTTGGGCAGTTCGACGCCGAAGCGGAAGCCGAGCGAGGGCGCGCGGCGCGTCTCGTGGCGCAGTTTGATCTTGGTGGCGAGCCGGAAATCGCCCGTGTCGTTCGTCGAATCGGTGCGCGAAGAGGTGAGCGGGACGGCCGGGTTGAGCGAGACGGAGTTGATGCTCAAGAAGTTTTGGAGCACGCCGTCAATCTGAAATTCGACGTTCGGCGAGAGGCCGATGTTAACGCCGACCACGCCGACGCGCGTCAGGTCGCCGCGCAGACCCGACACGGGAAAGCGCGCGTCCTGAAAAAACTCGATGCCCGCCTCGATGCGCGCCGAACCGGGCGGGATGATGTCGACATCCTCCGTGATGAGCGGGCGTTGCTGCGCGGCGGCCGAGAGCGCGCACGCGAAGGCGAACACGAGCGCGGCCGAATAGCGTATAAAGTGAGAGCGGCGAAGCGGCATAGGTAGTTTGTGCGTAGGTAACGTTTGTTTACAGGTTGATTCGCGGCGGCTACTCGCAAGTTTTTCGCGCGCGGCAAACGGACTCACGGCGGATTGTAGTGGCATCGTTCGCGGAGCGTCAATGTTTCAGCCTGTCCGAAACAAATTTTTGGAAGAAATATCCGCGCCGCTTCGTCTAAGCTATGTGAGCTTAACGGCGAATGCAGCTTTGGGGATGGAGCTAACGGCGGTGATTGAAGAACGTCCGGTTGATGCGCGCGTGGTCGAATCCTGCCAGCAGGGCGACCGCGAAGCCTTCCGCCTGCTCTTTGAGACGCACACCGACAAGGTCTATTCCATCGCCCTCTATTTCTTCGGCGGCGACGCCGCGCTCGCCGCCGACATCACGCAGCAGGTTTTTCTCAAACTCTTCACGCGCATCGGCCAATTTCGCCACCAATCGGAATTTACGACGTGGCTCTATCGCCTGACCACGAACACCTGCATCGACGAGCAACGCAAGCGACGCCGCTTCACCCCCTTCCCCGAAACCCTGGCCGAGCCGGCGACGGCGCACAAGTTGCCCGCCGCCGAGGCGCGCTTCATGCGCCTGGAGATCGCGGACTCCGTGCGCGAAGCCATCGCCTCGCTCAAACCGAAACTGCGCATCGCGATCCTGCTCAAATATTTCGAGGAGCTTTCTTACGAAGAGATCGCCGAAGTACTCAATTGTTCAAAAGGCACGGTGGCCTCGCGTCTGAATCGCGGCCATTCGATACTCGCGCGACGGCTCGGCCACCTGCGCGCCAACGTTTTCAGCGGAGACTAAGGAAGCAAGATGTTCGGCCAGCACCACGTCAAAGAACAACTCACGGCTTACACGCACGGCGAACTGTCCGTGGCTGAATCCGAACGCGTCGCCGCGCACCTCGGCGCGTGCGCGCGTTGCCGCGCGGAGTTTGAAGAGATCGCTCACGGCATCCGGCTCATGGAAAGTTTGACGTTGCAGGCCGCGCCCGCGTCCCTGTGGGAGAACATCGAAGCCGCGCTGGCGGCGCAAACAGCGGCGGCTTCGGAGCGGCCGGCGGAGCGCGCGGCGCATCGCGCGGCGCCGCGGGAGAAACGGGCGCGTCGCGGTCGGCTTCCCGGCACGATGAGTCTCGCCTGGTTTGCCGGCGGGCGACCCGCGCTCGCGGCGAGTCTTCTATTGCTGTTCGTGTTCGGCGTGGGCGGCGCGTCGTGGTTTTACCTCCGCACGCCGCGCGCGAGTTGGGAAGTGGCGCGGCTTCAGGGCGCGCCCTCGATAGATGCGGCTCGCATCGGTTCGACCGGGCGACTAGGCATCGGCGAGTGGCTCGAAACAGACGCCGACTCGCGCGCGCAAATTCGGGTGGCGAACATCGGGCAGGTGGAAATCGATCCGGGCACGCGCATCCGGCTCGTCGAAACGCGCCCGACCGAGCACCGGCTCGAACTGGC
>DASQNL010000757.1:0-6421 GCA_035644995.1 Pyrinomonadaceae bacterium
AGACGTAAATCGTGAATCGTCGATCATGAATAGAGAAGACCTCTCTTCCTTCCATTCATGATCGACGATTCACGATTTACGTCTTTATCGTCTCTTGCATTATGTCCGAAACGCTTCACCCGCTCCCGCCTCTCGCCGGTCGCCGCGCATCATGGGAACGACCGTCGGCGCGCGAGTGGGCGCGTGCGGTCGGACTCTTTTTGCTGACCGCCGTGACGGCCACGCTCGCGGGCATCATGCAAGCGGCGATGGCGGCCAATGTCCCCGAATTTGAACCGAACCTCGCCGCGCCCGCCGGTTGGTCTGGCTACCTCGTCTACGTCCCGGCCTATTACTTTCTCTCCGTCCGCGAACTTCTCAGGCAAGCTCTCACGCACACGGAACTCATCGCGCAGGGTGCGACGTTCGCCGCCGCGCTGCTCGCCATCCTGCTCGCGCACGAGTCGGGGCACTACATCGCCTGCCGACGCTACGGCGTCCGCGCCACGCTGCCGTTCTTCATCCCCGCGCCGCCGCTCTTTCTCGCGGGCACGTTCGGCGCGTTCATCAAGATCAAATCGCCCATCCCGACGCGCCGCGCCCTCTTCGACATCGGCGTCGCCGGGCCGCTCGCGGGCTTCGTCGTCATCATCCCCGTCGCCTTCCTCGCGATTCTGACCGCGCAACCCGCGCCGCCCCTCTCCGAGACTGCGGCCGCCGGGACGCTCATCACCTTCAACGACCCGCCCCTCCTGCGTCTGTTCGCCCACGCGCTCGGCGTCGGCCTCAACCATATCGCGCCCAACCCTTTTTACTTCGCGGCGTGGATCGGCCTGCTCGTGACGAGCCTGAACCTGTTGCCGGTCGGACAACTCGACGGCGGCCATGCCGTCTTCGCCCTCTTCGGCCGGCGCACGCACGCGTGGGTCGGCCGCGCGGGTTTCGTCTCGATGGCGTTGCTCGCCCTGCTCGGCTGGCGTTGGCACAATTCTCCCGGCGGCTTCCTCTACGCCATACTTTTGTTCGTCATGCTCCGCGTCCGCCACCCGCAAGCCGTCGACGAAATCGCCCCGCTCGGCCGCGCTCGCGCGCTCGTCGCCATCCTCACGCTCGCCGTCTTCCTGCTCTGCTTCGTGCTGTTCCCCATCACCATCTCTTAACTCATGACCGCGCCCGCTTCGCGCGCGCCGCCGTCTCGTCAATCTCCGAATTCGATTTTGCCGAACATAGATTTCGCTCGCCCGCGCAGGCGCGCGTCGAATCAACTTGTTAATGGAACCGGATTGCGCGCGTTAGTTGATTACTCGAATCGCGGGTTGCGTGCGCGAATAATGTCGTAGCGAAAGAATGTTTATGCCATCTGAGACGAAAAGAGTCGGAACAGGGAAACGAATGCTGGCCGCGCTCGCGGCTCTGCTGTTCTTAACGGCCGGACGTAAAGAGATTCCGTGCTCAACAGTGTAAAGCCGCCGCATAGTTAATATGCGGCGGCTTTGTGCAGCGTCGGGATGTTTGAAAGCCGGTAGGCCGCGCCGCATTCTTTCGCGGCCGGCGGGCACGGCCGAAATTATCGTTCGCGATCCTTTAGGCAGTCGCCATCGCGGGCAACAAGCCTTTGATCTCACGCACGATGCGATGAACGTCCTGCTGGTCTTTCAGCGCGATCATGAAAAACTTGTAGCCTTGCTGGAAGCAGATGACGCCGTTCGAGAACAGCCAGATGCCTTCGAGGACGGGGTTGCCGCCGAGCAGCCAACTGACGGGCGCGCCGACGATGTGACCGGGCTGGAAAATCTGCGCGCAGATGGCGAGACCCGCCGCGCAACTGAATGCGCCGAGCAGCGGCGCGCCCACGTAGCGCACGATGGAACGCTCGAACTCCGCGCGCTTGCGTTCGGCCTCCGACACGTTGCCCGCGGCGACGAGGCGTTCGCGCTCGCTCAGGTAGCTGTCAAACTTCGCGCCCGCGCGGCGGAGCGCCCAGACGGGCAGCGCGGAGTGTGTGAACCAGTGCGGGTGCGCTCCGATGAGCACGCCGTCGAGCCGTGGGAAGACCGCGCCCGCGCCGAGGCCGCCGGCAATCGAGAGCGAGACCAACACGGCCTGCTTCGGATTCTCACGCGCCCAGTCGAAGGCTTTGAACAATCCCACGCTCGCAGCCGTCGTGGCGCGCGTGACGCCCGAACCGACGCTGTAGACCCGCGACGCGCGTTCATAATGCTTCTTCGCCCCGTCGAACACCTCGCCCGCGCGCTCTCCGGCGGTGCGCCCCGCGCCGCGCAGTTTCTCGCGCGCCTCGCGCGCCGCGCGCCCGGCCTCCTGAGCCGCGCGGATGGCCTGTTCGCGCACCTCGCCCGCGCCCTCGCGCACGTCGTACTCCTCGCCCAAACGCTCGGCCTCGACCCGCGCGCGCTCCGCTTCGCTCGCTACCCGCGTCGCCCCGCGCTTCGCCGCGTCCTGCGCCGCGCGCGCGCCCTCTTCGACGCGATCCTTGATCTTATATTTATCATCCAGCTCACGCGCCTTGCGCCGCGCCGCCTCGCGCCACTCGTCCAACTTGTCTCGATAATCAGCCATGAAAACCTCCGGTTTGAAAGGGATGAGGGCGGAGGGATGAGGGATGAAAGGAATGCGCTACTCGCTTGAGTAGTTTTCTTACTTCATCCCTCATCCCTCCGCCCTCATCCCTTGCCTATGATACGCCGAGCACGGGCGTGGAGTTCGCGTCGAGTGTGGCGGAGACGACGCGATTGCGTCCCCGTCGCTTCGCTTCGTAGAGCGCGGCATCGGCGGAGGCGTAGAGTTCGCGCCCGTCGCGCAGCGGGTCGACGAACTCGGCCAGCCCGATGCTCACCGTGATGCGTCCGGCTTCCGGGATTTCCGTCTCGCTGATGGTCTTGCGCAGTCGTTCGGCCACTTCGAGACCGTGCTCGAAATCCGTCTCCGTCAGGATGACGCCGAACTCTTCGCCGCCGATGCGCGCCGCCGTATCGACGCCGCGCGTGCCCGTCTGCAAAACGTGAGCGAGACGGCGCAACGCCTCGTCGCCGCCGTCGTGCCCGTAGGTGTCGTTGACGAGTTTGAAGTGATCTATATCGAGCACGAGCAGGCAGAACGGGTGGTTGTAACGCCGCGTGCGCGCCACCTCGCGTTCCAGTTGCCGCTCGAAGCGGCGACGGTTCGCCAGTCCCGTCAGGTGGTCGGTGAAGGCGGCTTCCTCGCAGGAGTCGAGATAGTTTTTGAAATCGAGCAGCGTGCGCGCGCGCGCGAGCAGGAGATCGAGGTCGGTGGGGTCGGTGATGTAACCGAGCGCGCCCACTTGCGAGCCGCGCCGCGCGTCCTGCGCTTCGGACTTCGCGGCCGTCTGGATGATGATCGGGATGAAGCGCGTCTGCGGGTTGGCGCGGATGCGCTTGACCATCTCGTAGCCGTCTATGTGGGGCATCATCACATCCGTCACGATCAGGTCGAACGAATGCGCCTCGACGGCCGCCAGCCCCTGCACGCCGTCGTTCGCCGTCAAGACGTTGTAGCCCGCCATCTCCAAAGCGACTTTGAGCAACTGCCGTTTGTCCGGCTCGTCGTCAACCACCAGCACCGTGAATTTGCTTAACATACTTTCCTGCTCAATCTGCCCGCCGGGAGTCGAAAAAGAGGTCTTGCACGCTCCCGCCCAGGCATGTTAGAGTGCGCTTTAACAAGGACGGTTGCCGTTGTAGCCCACTTATTCGGTCGAACCACTTGCCTGAATCCTTTCGATCATGCACGAATCAAGCTCAACCAATCGAATGTTCGCTCGCGGCTGTGCGCCGACTCCGCGCATCCTTGCCAGTTTGTGCTAATCAAATTTCCATCAGTTTTCAAGGCGCATTCCTTCGCCCCGCGCCATTCACAAAGCTGATACTTAATTTCCTTTAACCGCTAACCATTTCGAGGTTCTCCCGATTATGCCGCACCGAAGAGCCTGCGACCTCAGCGTCGCGGATCGCGCAGACATTATACGCCAGTCCGAGATCGCCGCCGGTCTCGATGAAGCGATGGTGATGAAACTCGCCGCCTCCGCCACGGCCATGGACTTCCGCCGCCGCCGCTTCGTCTACCGCGACGGCGACACGGCCGACTCGCTCTACCTGATCGCGCGCGGGCGCGTGAAACTGTGTCGCAGCGAGCCGGAGACGGGGCGCGAAGCCGTGATCGACATTCTGCCGACGGGCACCCTCTTCGGCGAATTCGCCCTTTTCGGGTTGGGGGATAGACAGATGTGCGCCATTGCCTTCGAGCAGGCGCGGCTGCTACAGATGCCGGTAGGGGATTTTCAAGCGGCAATGGCTCAAAGCCGCACGCTTTATGATTACACTTTCCGTCTGGTCGGTCAACGACTAGCGCGTTCCGAGCAGCGCGTGGCCGACTTCGCGCTCGATGCCATCCCCGCGCGCCTCGAAAAATTGCTCCAAGAACTCTCCGAACGCTACGGCCAACCCGGCACCGACGGCGTGCTCATCGATCTCAATCTCCCCCATCGCGAAATCGCCTCGCTCGTCGGCTCGACGCGCGAGAGCGTCACCGTCCGCTTGAACGACATGCGCCGCGCGGGTATGATCGACTTCGTTGACCGCAAAATTTTAATCAAGCCGCCGCGCGCCGGAATGGCGACGGCGTAGCCGAGGAAACTAAGGGCCAGGGGAAAAGGTTAAAGGTTAAAGGAAAGGCAAGAGCAAGCGAGTTCCAGTGCTGCTTTTGCCTTTCCCCTTTCCCCCTTCCCCTTTACCCAAACGCCTTATGAAAAAGTGTCCGACCTGTAATAAGCCCGTCGAGTGGCGTGACAATCCGGCTCGCCCCTTCTGCTCCGAACGCTGCAAACTGCTCGACTTCGGCCACTGGGCTGACGAAGATTACCGCGTCCCCGCGCACAACGAACGCCCTTCGCTCGAAGAGACGGAGCAAGGCGGGGAAACGATGAACGATGAACGATGAATACAAACAGGAGACAGAAAACAGAATTCAGGAGTCAGAAGGAGGGCTGAGAAGTCTTTAATTCCGACTCCTGAATTCTGTTTTCTGTCTTCTCCTTCATCATTTTCTTCCCCGTCGTGTAGAATACGCCGCATCTCCCACATCATAGGAGTCTGGAGTCAGCATGTTGTCGTCACGTTTGTTTCGGCTGAGGCGTCTGCCCGCAGTAGTAGTGGTGTTGAGCGCGCCGGTTCTGTCGCTCGCGCTGGCGGCGTGCGGCACGACCGATTACACGGCCTCGCAGTCGGCCTCGAACCGCGCGGCGACCGGCACGCCGCAGGGCGCGAAGATGCCGCGCACCGCGCTCCCGATGCCGCCGGTGGCGACGGCTCACGACGCCACGACGAACGCGCCCGGCGGCGTCGCCGTCGTCAACGCTTCGACGTGGACGACGCTCGACGGGCGGCGCGCGCGCGGGTCGGATTTCCAGGGCAAGGTGCTCGTGCTCGATTTCTGGGCGACGTATTGCCCGCCTTGCCGCGATGAAGTTCCGCATCTCATCGACTTGCAGCGTCGCTACGGCGCGCAAGGGCTGCACGTCGTCGGCCTGAATGTAGGCGGCGACGAAGACCGTCCCAAAGTGCCCGCTTTCATCGAGGAGTTCGGCATCCAGTACGCGCTCGGCTACCCGGACGCGCCGATGTCGGAACTCTTTTTCGCCGACAACTCCGCGATCCCCCAGACCTACGTCTATGACCGCCGGGGCCGTCTGCTGAAAAAATTCGTCGGCTTCGACCGCGACACCATGCCCGCCGAACTCGAACGCACCGTGCAGGCCGCGCTCGCGGACAAACCGGCGACGAGCGACAACTAAAGACTGTCCGTTGTCCGTGGTCAGTTGTCAGTTGTTCAATCCAAATCTTTAGCCACTCGCATGATAACCACTTGCAACTGACAACTGACCACGGACAGTCTTTCACTTAACAAAATGAGAAGAGCCAAAATCCTTGCTACCCTGGGGCCTGCCTCGCGCGAACCGGCGACGCTCGAAGCGTTACTGGCGGCGGGCGCGAACGCCTTCCGCATCAACATGTCGCACGGCACGCAGGAGGAGCACGCCGAAACGATCCGCCGCGCCCGCGCCGCCGCCGAGCGCATGCGCCGCCCGCTCGCCATTCTAGTAGACCTCTCCGGCCCGAAGATCAGAACCGGCGTGCTGCAAGGCGGCCAGCCCGTCATGCTCGAAGAGAACGCGATCTTTACGCTCACGACGCGCGCCGTCGCGGGCGACGCGCGCGAAGTCTCGACCAACTACGCCGGCATCGCGCGCGACGTGCACGCGGGCGCGCGCATACTCCTCGACGACGGGGCAATCGCCTTGAGTGTCGAGCGCACGACCGAAACCGATGTCGTCTGTCGCGTCATTAACGGCGGCATCCTGAATGAACGCAAGGGCATCAACCTGCCCGGCGTGGCCCTGCCGATTCCT
>DASQNL010000758.1:0-19080 GCA_035644995.1 Pyrinomonadaceae bacterium
CCGCAACAACACGCGCGTCGCGGGCGGCGCGCCGCGCTTCCCGGAGCCTTTCGTCGCGCAGGGCGTGTGGAATCAATTCTTCAAGTCGCATTTCTTCCGCTTGCAGCATGACTACACGCTGACGCCGACCTTGCTCAACCACTTCAACGCCGGTTACAACCGTTACGACGTAGCCAACAAAAACTTCACCGAAGGCTTCAACCAGACATCGCTCGGCTTCCGCCCGACTTCTTTCCAGAACAAGGCTTTCCCGGTGATCGGCTTCCCCGGCTACGGCGACCCGGCCGACCCGTTCAACCCGAACGTGCGCGCCTATCAGGGCATCGGCTCCTCCTTCTTCAGCGATCAACTGCGCGACAACGCCATGCAGTTGACCGACTTCATCTCCTACGTTCGCGGCAGGCACACGATGAAGTTCGGGGCGGACGTGCGCAACAGCCAGTTCAACGTCCACCAACTGCTCGATCCCGGCGGCGAGATTAATTTCCGCGCCAACCAGACGGCCAATCAATGCTGCGAGCGCAGCGATCAGGGCTTCCCCATCGCCAGTCTCTTGACCGGCGCGACGGAATTTTCCTTCAACAGCGTGCAGAATCTCGACCCCGGCTGGCGGCAGTTCTCTCACTCCTATTTCTTTCAGGACGACATCAAGGTCACGCAGCGGCTGACGGTGAACGCCGGCATCCGCTACGACCTGCCCGGCTTGCGTTATGAGTCGCGCAACCGCTTCCGCGGGTTCGACCCGAACGTCCCCAATCCGAGCGCGGCCGGTCGCCTCGGCGCCATCGTCGATGCTCAGGGTGGGCTGAATGCTTTGCAGTCCCAGTATCGCACGCTGACGAAACCGGACTACTCGAACATCGGGCCTCGTCTGGGCTTCGCCTACGGGCTGAACGACAACACGGTCTTGCGCGGCGGCATCGGTCTCTACTACGCTCCTATTCTCTATGGCTTCGGCGGCAACAACACGCTCACCGAGGGCACCATCGGCTACAACTCGCCGCGCCCCGCCAACATTAACGGCGGAGCCGACGCCAACCCCGATCTCTTCCTGCGCAATTACCGCAACGTTCCCGGAACCGACCCCAAAGGCCAGTTCATCGGGCAGGAGATCGACTACTTCGATCAGAACTTCAAAACCGGCCGCACCCTGCAATACGGTCTCGACATCCAGCGCGAGTTGCCCTCCAAGTTCGTCGTCCAACTCAGCTACACAGGCCACCGCGCCGACCGTCTGCGTTCAGACCTCCAGCGCATCAACGCCGTCCCGCTCAACGCCCTGAGGCTCGGCGCGGAGTTGCTCAATCGGCCGCTCGCCGCCGTCAGCGCGCCGGAACGCACTTACGCCGCGAGCGTGGGCGTGCCTTTGCCGGCCAGCCCCAATGCGGTTTACACGGGCTTCAACGGCAGCGTCGGGCAAGCCTTGAAACCTTACCCGCAATACGGGAACATCAGGAATCAGCTTGAGAGTTTGGGCAAGAGTTGGTACAACGCCGGAACGGCGAAACTCGACCGGCGTTTCTCGCAGGGCATGCAGTTCGGCGTCTCCTACACCTTCTCGAAACTGATCACGGACGCTTCCGAAGACCTCTTCGGCGGCTCTCCCATCGGGAGCGTGATCCAAAACCCTTACGACCGCAACTCGCTGCGTTCCGTGTCGCCCAACAGCGTCCCGCACGTCCTCGTCGTCAACTACCTGATCGAACTCCCCTTCGGGAAGGACAAGCGGTGGTTCAATCAAAGCAGGGTGGCGGACTTCTTCCTCGGCGGCTTCCAGATCAGCGGCGTGCAGCGTTATCAATCGGGCTTGCCGCTGGTCATCCGTCGCACCGGGCAGAACGCTTTCAGTTGCAACGAGTCCACGGGCTTCTGCACCGATGTTCGTCCGAACCTGACGGGGCAGCCGATTCTCACCAACAATCATGATCTGGTGAACGGCCGCGCGCAAATCTTCAACCCCGGCGCGTTCTCCGCGCCGCCGAGCTTCAATCAGGGCGCGCCCCCGGCGTTGCTCGCCGACGGCTCCATCAACCCGGCTTATGCCGCCTTCTACGCCAATCCGCTCCGCTTCTTCGGCAACGCCCCGGCGGTGCTCGATCAGGCGCGCGATCTGCCCTTCTTGAGCGAGAACATCAGCCTGCTCAAGAAGACGCGGCTCACCGAAGCTCTGACGATGGAGTTGGGCGCGGAATTCTTCAACATCTTCAACCGTCACCGGCTCACCCAACCGGGGAGCGACCTGAATGAAGGGGTCGGCTTCAGCTTCTCCGGCATTGACGCGGGGTATCAGCCCCGCATCATTCAACTCCGCGTGCGGTTCACTTACTAATCGGCTCGGGTTTGCGGACGGGCGGCGCGGGAGAGGTGCTAGTTTTACTCTTCTCGCGCCGCCCGTTTTTACAGCCTCGACGCAATGACCACACAGAGTTTTATGGTCTGCCCGAAACGCTTCATCCTGCGCCTTTCTCTCACGCTGACGGGTCTCGCCGCGGCGGCGACGGGCGTTCACGGCCTGCCGGGTGTGGCGCGGGCGTCCGCGCCCCCGGCGCAGGCCGCCGCCGCGCAGCAGAGAGCCGCCGCGCTCGTCGCCGCGGGAATCGCCGCGCTCGAACGCGACGACCCGGCGGCGGCGAAAGCATCATTTGAACGCGCGCTGGAGTTGGATCGTCGCAACGTCGACGCGCACACATATCTGGGCGTGTTGGCAGACCGCGCCGGACAACTCGCGGAAGCCGAGCGACACTTCGCCGCCGCCGCCATCAACGCCCCGCTTTCGGCTCCGGCGCGCAATAACCACGGGGCGATTCTCCTGCGCCTCGGCCGCACCGAGCAGGCGGCCACCCAATTCGAAGTGTCTCTCAAACTCGCCCCCGACCAACCGAGCGCGCTCGTCAATCTGGCGCAGATAAACTTCGCCGCCGGCACGCCCGAAAAACTCGCACGCGCCCGCGCCCTCTTCGCACGCGCCCAACAGGTCGCGCCCGATGCGGCCATCGCGCGCTCGCTCGTCGTCGTCGCGCTGCGCCTGAACGACGCGGCGGCGGCCAAAAATTATTACCGCGACTACAAATCGCTCGCCGCCTCCGCCAACCTCTCGCCCGCCGCGACCGACGCGCCTCCGGCCGACGCCGC
This sequence comes from Pyrinomonadaceae bacterium, assembly GCA_035644995.1. Classification (GTDB taxonomy): domain Bacteria; phylum Acidobacteriota; class Blastocatellia; order Pyrinomonadales; family Pyrinomonadaceae; genus JAIVJZ01. Next base: position 3,133 of record DASQNL010000758.1, read on the forward strand.
GCTCGGCACGGCTTTGCTCGCCGCCGGGCTGGCCGACGAAGCGGCGGCCGAACTGGAGGCCGCGCTCGCGCTCGCGCCGTCCGACACGGGTACAATCGTGCAACTGGCGCGCGCGCAACTCGCGCGCGGCGATCTTCCGGCGGCCGGGCGCACGCTCGAAGGCGCGGTCGCGCGCGGTCTGGATGCCGCGCCCGTCCTCTCCGAGTTGGCCGAAGTTTATGTGCGGAGTAATCACATCGAACACGCCATTCCGGCGATGCGCCTCGCCATCGAGCGCGACGGCGGGAAGGAAGAGTATTACTTTCGTTACGCGATGATGCTGACGGAGACGGGCGCGCCCGCCGCCGCCATCATCCGCCTCAACGAAGCGTTGGAAAAATTCCCGCGCTCGGCGCGTCTCCGGTTTGCGCTTGGGTTGGCGCAGTTCAAGTCGAATAAGAACGACGAGGCGGCCAGAGCCTTAACGCACGTCATCTCGCTCGACCCGAAGTTCGCGCCCGCGCTCGCCTATCTCGGCATGACCTACGTCGAACTCGGCCGCTACGACGAGGCCGTCAAATTTTACGAACAGACGCTCGCCCTCGACCCGCATCTCGGCATCGTCAACTATCTCGCCGCCGAAGCTCTGCTGAAACAGAACCCGGCCGACATGCCGCGTATCGAAGCGCATCTGGTGCGCGCCGTGAAGGCGGACGACTCTTTCGCCCCGGCGCGGCTCGCGCTCGCGAAAGTCTACCTGCGCGGGGAACGTTTGCCGGAGGCGGTGGCGGAACTCGAACGCGCCGTCGCGCGCGATCCGAATCTGGCCGAAGCCTATTACCAACTCGGCCGCGTCTACGGCCGACTCAAGCGCACGGCCGAGGCGCAGGCCGCGCTCGCAAATTTCAAACGTCTCAACGAGGCGCACAAGGAGCAGTCGCAAAAGGAGCGTCAGGAGATCGCTCGTCGGCTGGCAAACGTTCGTTTCTAAAGCAGCGGAGATTTGATATGTTTAGTTTGTCACGTGTCATCCTTGCCGGCCTCTTGGCCTGTGCGACCGCCGCGACGGCCGCCGCGCAGGCCGCGCCCGCCGCGTCGGCGACGCCGTCGGGTCAGGCGGCCAACCCGCAGTTGGCTTTCGATCAATGGGCGGACGAGTTTGAAGGCGGCGCGTTGGACGAAACCAAGTGGGAGCGTTTCAGCTTTGAAGGCGGCGGCGGCGGCAAACTCGAATTGAAAGACGGCCAACTGCGCCTGCGCAGCATGAGCGGCACGCGCTCCGGGGTGAGAAGCAAGCAAAGTTTCACGGGGGAGCGTTTCAGCGTCGAGGCCAGAGTCGCTAAAGTCGGGGCGCAACTCCCGAAGCCGCAAGACAAGTCTTCCACCCTCGGCTTCGCGGGTCTCACGATCCTCTTCGACGGGGCGGGGCGCAACCGCATCGAGTGGATTCTGACGAGCGAGGGCACCTTCGAGGCGTGGTCAATCGTGGATGGTCAGGGCGAACGGCTCGATGATCGCAAACTCGGCACGAAGTTGAAGAACCCGGTGCTGGCCGTTGCCCGGCGCGGCGACGAGTTTCTCTTCATCCTCAACGGCCCTGACAGCCCTCCGCAGGAGGCGCAAATCGGTTTGAAGAAGACCATTAAGAATCTGCCGCGCACCTTCCGCGTCATGCTCTACGGCTTCGGCAGTTCCGAAAACAACTGGGACTCGGTGCGCGTCGTGGTAGCCAAATAGAAAGCGGGATCGCCCCGGCGCACTTAACTTTATTCGTTTGCGACGAGGATGCCGGAAAATTTGAGACGAATGTTGCAGGGAATGGTGAAGTCCGTCGGCGCGCGCCGCCGCCGCCGTCGGCGCTCGCTCGCCCTCGCCTTCTGTGCGCTCTGGTGCCTGGCGGCGGCCGGGATCGGCGGCGCGCAGCCGCGTCGCGCTCCCGCGCGGCGCGCCGAGACGAACCGCGCGGCCACAACTTACACGAACCCGATCTTCGACGAAGACTTCCCCGACCCGACCGTCCTGCGCGCCTCGGACGGCTTCTTCTACGCCTACGCCACGCAGGCCATCGCCGCGGGCAAGACCATCAATATTCAGGTCGCACGCTCGCGCGACCTCGTCCGCTGGGAACGGCTCGGCGACGCGCTGCCGTCCAAACCCGTCTGGGCTAACCAGACGCAGAAGTTCTGGGCGCCGCACGTCAGCCAGCACGGCGACACCTTTTATCTCTACTACTCCGCCGACCCGAACACGCTCACGGGCTTGTGTCTCGCCGTCGCCACGGCCAAGCAGCCGCAGGGGCCGTTCACGGACATCGGCAAACCTTTGAAGTGCGGCAAGTCGTTCGTCAACATCGACCCGATGGCCTACGACGACCCGCGCACGGGCAAGCGTCTGCTCTATTGGGGGTCGGGCTTCGAGCCGCTGCGCGTGCAGGAACTGGCCGCCGACCGCGTGAGCTTCAAGCCGGGAAGCCGTGCGCGCGAGGTCGTGTTCCCCATCAAGACCGAAGACCCCGCGAACTATCAACGCCTGATCGAGGGCGCGTGGGTGACCGAGCGCGACGGCTTCTACTATCTCTTCTTCTCCGGCGACAACTGCTGCGGCGACAAGGCGCACTACGCCGTGATGGTCGCGCGCTCGCGCTCGGCCGAAGGGCCGTTTGAAACGTTGGCCTCGGCGACGGGCGAACCGCAAAGCGTCATCCTTGAATTCAACACGCGCTTCATCGCGCCCGGCCACAATTCCGTCGTTCGCGATGCGGCCGGCGACGACTGGATCATCTATCACGCCATCGACGCGGCCAAGCGCAACACCGAAGGCATCGCCGGCGACCGCGACGTGCGCCGCATCATGCTCATGGACAGGCTCATCTATCGCAAAGGCTGGCCGCGCGTCGAATGGGGCAGCCCTTCGACGCTCCCGAAGCCCGCGCCCTTCATCACCTTCGTCACGGGCGCCGGGAGGGGCGCGACGCGCTGAAGCATCGCGCACGAGTCGCCGTCGGAAATGAAATAGTTCGCGCAGTCGGTTAGAATCCGTGCTTTAATTCGTGCTTCACCCCACAAGCTGAGATCAGGAGCGGCATGCAACGCAGGCAGATCACTCTCGAAGACGGGCGCTACCTCATCTTCTACACCTTCGACGAAGAGACGAACGCCTCTTCAACTTCGGATGAGGAAACGGCGGCTGATTCCGGCCGCCGCGCGGAGCCGGAGGCGGAACCACAGGCGACGGAGGAGCGGCGTGTCTGAACTTCGCTGGAATCCTTTGATGGGCGAGTGGGTGGCGACGGCTACGCACCGGCAGACGCGCACCTTCCTGCCGCCCGCCGACTTCTGCCCGCTCTGCCCCACCAAACCCGGCGGCTTCCCCACGGAAATCCCCGAACCCACTTATACAATCGTCGCCTTCGAAAACCGTTTTCCGAGTTTGCAGCCCGCGCCGCCCGCGCCCGCCGTCGAGGCGTCGGAACTCTACCCGGTGCGCCCCGGCGTCGGCGTCTGCGAGGTGCTCGTCTACACGCCGCGCCACGATTCCACCCTCGCCCGCGAACCCGTCGAACAGATTCACCAACTCGTCGAGGTCTGGACGGATCGCTTCCGCGCGCTCTCCGCGCACGACTTCGTCGAGTACGTCTTCATCTTCGAGAACAAAGGCGAGGCCATCGGCGTCACGCTCCACCACCCGCACGGGCAGATTTACGCTTACCCGTTCATCCCGCCGCGCATCGAGCGCGAACTCGAACAATCGCGCGCGCACCGGCGCGAGACGGGTCGCTGCCTGCTCTGCGACATCCTGACCAATGAACGAACGGACGGCCGCCGCATCGTCGCCGAGAATGATTCCTTCGCGGCCTATATCCCTTTCTTCGCGCGCTACCCCTACGAAGTTCACATCGCGAGCACGCGCCACCTGCAAGCCCTGACCGATCTGGGCGACGCGGAACGACGCGACCTCGCCGCCGTGCTCAAGACCGTCCTCGCGGCTTACGATAAACTGTTCGACCTCTCGTTTCCCTACATGATGGTCTTACACCAGCGACCCACGGACGGCGGCGACTACGACTACTATCATTTCCACATCGAGTTTTACCCGCCGCTGCGCACGGCGACGAAGTTGAAATATCTCGCGGGCAGCGAGTCGGGCGCGGGCATGTTCATCAACGACACGCTGGCCGAAGAGAAGGCCGCCGAATTGCGCGCCCACGTTGCGCCGGTCGTCTGGCAAACGAACCGGGCGGCGGGCGAGAAACCGGGAGAGGAGGCCGACGTTGATTGACGCGGCCGCGCTCCGGCGCGTCTTCCATGATTTATACGGCGCGACGCCGCGCCTCTTTCGCGCGCCCGGCCGCGTCAACTTGATCGGCGAGCATACCGACTATAACGACGGCTTCGTGCTCCCGATGGCGATTGACCGCGAGACGTGCGTGGCCGCCGCTGCGCGCCCCGACCGCCGCGTGCGCGTCTTCTCTCTGAACGTGGACGAGCACGCCGAATTCGACCTCGACCGTCCCGGCGAGCGCGAGCGCGGCATCTGGCTGGATTACGTCGAAGGCATCGCACACGCTCTGGAACGGCGCGGCGTGCGGCTCAGCGGGGCTGACCTCGCCGTCTTTTCGGACGTGCCGGTCGGCGCGGGGCTGTCGTCTTCCGCCGCGCTCGAAGTCTCCGCCGGACTCGCGCTCGCGTCGGTCGCGGGCGTCGAAGTAGACCGCGTCCTGCTCGCGCTCGCGGGGCAGGAGGCGGAGCACACCTATGTCGGCGCGAAGGTCGGCATCATGGATCAGTTCATCGCCGCGCTCGGCCGCGCCGGGCACGCGCTGCTGATCGACTGCCGCACGCTGGAGACGCAGGCGATCCCGGTTGACACGACCGATACGCTCATCGCCATCTGCGACACGCGCGTCAAGCACGAATTGTCGGCCTCGGAGTACAACACGCGGCGCGCGGAGTGTGAGCAGGGCGTGGAGTTGCTGCGGCGCGCGGGACTCGACCGCATCCGCGCCTTGCGCGACGTGAGCGAAGCGGATTTGGAGCGGTACGGCGACGCGTTGCCCGAAGTGATCGGGCGACGCTGCCGCCACGTCGTCACGGAGAACGCGCGCACGCTCGACGCCGCCGCCGCGCTCAAGCACGGGCGGCTCGCAGAGATGGGCAGGTTGATGCTGGCGAGCCACGAATCGCTCAGCCGCGATTACGAAGTGAGTTGCCGCGAACTCGACGTGCTCGTCCGCATCGCCACCACCACGCTCGCGGGCGCGACGCTCGGCGCGCGCATGACGGGCGGCGGCTTCGGCGGTTGCACCGTCAACCTCGTCCGCCGCGACCAACTCGAAAATTTTCGCGAAACCATCACGCGCGAATACACCAACGCCACCGGCCGCGCCCCCGACATCTACGTGTCCGAGGCGGGCGAAGGAGCGAAGGAGATAAGGGATGAGGGATGAGGGATGAGGGATGAAGTAAGAGAAGCATTCAATCTCTTGAACGCTTTCTTTCATCCCTCATCCCTCCGCCCTCATCCCTCCCAACCATGCGTATCAAAGACGTGGCGCGGGAGGCGGGCGTTTCGACGGCGACCGTCTCGCACGTCATCAACAACACGAGGCGGGTAACGGACGAGACGCGCGAGCGGGTGCTGCGCGCCGTCGAGCGGTGCGGCTATTACCCGAACGCGCACGCGCGCCAACTCGCTTCCGGGCGCAGCAACACGCTCGGCCTGATCATCTCGGACATCTCGAACCCGTTTTTTCCCGAACTCGTCAAGTCCATCGAGTGCGCGGCCTTCGAGCGCGGCTACGATTTGATCCTGTCGAACACGAACTACGAGGCCGAGCGCACGTCGAGCTATGTGCAGCGTCTCATCGAGCGCAAGGTGGCGGGCGTCGCGCTGATGACTTCGGAACTCGATACCGCGCTCGTCGGCGAACTGGCGCGGCGGCGCGTCTGCGTCGTCTTCCTCGACCTGGGGAGCGCGGGGCAGTGCATGAGCAACATCGTCGTGGACTACGACACGGGGATCGAAGAGGCCATCGCGCACCTCGTCGCGCTTGGGCATCGCGAGATCGCTTTCGTCGGCGGGCCGCGCCACCTGCGCTCGGCCGTGAAACGGCTCGACGCTTTTCGCGCCTCGCTCGCGCGCCACCTGCCCGCCGCCTCGCCGCAGGTCTACGACGGTGATTTCAAACTCGACGGCGGGCGGCGCGCGGCGCGCGCCTTGATGGAACGCGGGGAAGAGATGCCGACCGCCATCCTCGCCGCCAACGACATGATGGCTTTGGGAGTGATGCAAGAGTTTCGCGAGTGCGGCGTGGAAGTGCCGCGCGACGTGTCGGTCGTCGGCTTCGACGACATCGCGTTCGCCCAACTCGCCGCGCCGCCGCTCACGACCGTGAGCCTCCCGCGCGAAGAACTCGGCCGCCGCGCCGTCGAAGCGCTCATCGCCAGCGTCGAACACTCGGAGCAGCAGGGGATGGACATCCACGTCGCGACGCGCCTCGTCGCACGCGCTTCGACGGCGCGCGCGCCCGTGCGCTTCGCCGGGGGCGGCGGCATGGACGCGGGCGCGAAGAACACCGGCGGCGGCGGCGCGACGCCTCCGCGAGGTCGTTGAAGCGGGTCGCCGAACCGGGTGGGGAAAAAGCATGCGCCGCCGCCGTCGCCGCGGGCGCGGAAGAGTGGAAGAGTGGAAGAGTGGAAGAGTGGAAGCGGGCACGCGGAGTTAAACTATTTGAAGTTTCAAATATGCAATTGTCCGTGTCCGCTCCGCGCTCACTCCGCGCCCGCGCGCGGAGAGGCTGTTTAGTTGAGCCTGTGCACAGATAATTTTTGGCCGGAACTGAGGGGCAATCTAAAGATGCAAAAAACAGAACTCGATCTTTCGTCGCCGGCGCGAGCCGTCAAGGGCGCGCTCCGCCGCGCGGTCTGCGCGGTCGCTCTCGCCTGTGCGTGCGTCGTGGGCGCAACGGCGCAGACGCGCGCCGGTTACACGAACCCCGCGCTCGCGGGCGACTATCCCGACCCGTCCGTGATTCGCGTCGGTCAGGATTACTGGGCGACCGCCACGTCTTCCGAGTGGGCGCCGGAGTTTCCCATTCTGCATTCGCGCGATCTCGTCAACTGGCGCGTGGTCGGCGCGGTCTTCCAGAAGCGTCCGGCGTGGTCGGTCGGCAACTACTGGGCGCCGGAAATCGCGGAGGATCGCGGCCGCTTCTACATCTACTACACGGCGAAGAAGAAAGACGGCCCGCTCTGCGTCGCCGTCGCCACGGCGCGGCGTCCGCAAGGGCCGTACACGGATCACGGCCCGCTCATCTGTCAGGAAGTCGGCTCGATTGACGGCTTCCACATCCGCGACGAAAACGGGCGGCGTTACCTGCTCTGGAAAGAGGACGGCAACAGCCGCAGCGTGCCGACGCCCATCTGGGCGCAACCGCTCTCACCCGACGGCACGCGCCTCATCGGCGAGCGACAAGAGTTGATTCGCAACGATCAGGCGTGGGAGAAACACGCGTCGCTGCCTTACGGCGATCTGGTCGAAGGCCCGGCGGTGGTGCGGCGCGGCGACTATTTCTACATGTTCTATTCGGGCAACTTCTGCTGCGCCCGCGAGTGCAACTACATGATCGGCGTCGCGCGCGCGCGCAAACTTCTGGGGCCGTGGGAGAAGAACCCGGCGAACCCCATCATGCGCGGCAACGACGCCTGGAAGTGCCCCGGCCACGGCACGGTCGTCAGCGACGCGCGCGGGCGCGATTACATGCTGTATCACGCGATGGACGCGAAAGATTTCGTCTACGTCGGCAGACAGGCGTTGCTCGACGAGGTGCGCTGGGGCGCGGACGGCTGGCCGACGATCAATCAGGGTCGCGGCCCTTCGGTGCGCGCCGCCTCGCCGCACGGGTTCAACGAGCGCAACGCCGAACACCATTTCTTCGACGATTTCACCGCGCTCCGACTCCAGCCCGGCTGGCAGTGGCCGCAGGCGAACGAACCCGTCATGCGCACGGAGAGCGCGCGCGGCGGTCGTCTCGTCCTCGCGCCGGTCGCGGCGCAGGCGACGAACCCGCTCGGCGCGGTCGTCGCGCGCGTGGCGACCATGGGCGACTACGACGCCACCGTGCTGATCGACGCGCGCGGGATGCGTGAGGGCGCGCTCGCGGGACTCGCGGCCTACGGCGACGGCGAGAATGCGCTCGGCGCGGCCACCGACGGCCGCAACGTCGTTCTCTGGCGGCGCGAGAAGAATGAGCAGAAGGTCGTCTCCACGATGGCCGACGCCGTCAAGACGCCGCTCGTCTATTTGCGCATGACGGCGGACGACGGGCGCAGGTATCGTTTCGCCGTGAGCGAGGACGGCAACCGCTGGCGCAACGTGGGCGGCGAGATGGACGGCGAATATTTGCCGCCGTGGGACAGGGGCGTGCGCGTCGCGCTCACGTCGGGCGGCGCGGCGGGCGCGGCGGCCAAGTTTGAATGGTTCAGGGTCGCGCCGTCGCGCCAGACGAGAGCGACGCGAAGATAAGCGTGCGGGGCGGCGTCGCGCTTGTCCGCTCCCCTTGCTTTTTGTTCGTTGGCCGGGTTCCGGGTTTCAGCGGGCTGTGAATTTGTTCGCGGCCTCTACCAAAAACTTCGAGGTGAAAAATGAAATCAACAGTCGGTGGGCGAATGTCTTTGAAGGTGTTGGCGGCGGTGTTGTTCGCGGTCGCGCTCGCGTTGGGCGGTTGTCGCAAGGAGAGCAGTAGCGGCGGCGGCGGCGCGGCGGGCGGTGGCGGCGGGCAGAGCAGCGGCGGCGGCGGGCAAAGCGGCGGCAAGAAAGTGATCGGCTTCTCGCAGATGGAGATGGACGGGCCGTGGCGCATCGCCGAGACCGAGAGCATCAAGGGAGAGGCGGCGAAGCGACCCGACAGGTACGACCTGCGCGTGACGGTGGCACAGGGCGACACGGCCAAACAGGCCGCGAACGTCGAAGACCTCGTGGCGCAGCGGGTGGACGCCATCTTCCTCGCGCCGCGCGAGAAGGTGGGCTTCGAACAGTCGTTGGAGACGGCGAAGGCGGCCGGCATTCCCGTCATCCTCGTCGACCGCGAGGCGAACGGCACGGCGGGACAGGACTTCGTCACCGTGCTCAAATCCGACTTCGTCAAGCAGGGACAGCGCGCCGCCGAATGGCTCGCCCGCGCCGCGAACGGCAAAGCCAACATCGTCGAGTTGAGGGGCACGAGCGGCGCGTCCGTGACCGACGACCGGGGCAACGGCTTCAGGCAGGAACTGGCGAAGCACCCGGAGATGAAGATCATCCACGAGCAGACCGGCGACTTCAACCGCGCCAAGGCGCGCGACGTGATGCAGAACATCATTCAGGCGCGCGGGCGTGAGATCACGGCCGTCTATGCCCACAACGACGAGATGGCGCTCGGCGCGATCCAAGCCCTCGAAGCCGCCGGGATGAAGCCGGGCACGGACGTTCTGATCATCTCGGTTGACGGGCAGAAAAGCGCGCTGCAAGCCATCCTCGACGGCAAGATGAACGTGACCATCGAGTCGAACCCGCGCTTCGGCCCCCTCGCCTTCGCCACGCTGGAAAAGTTCTGGGCGGGCGAAAAACTTCCGCCCATCGTCGGCATCGAAGACCGCCTCTTCGATAAGACGAACGCGGCGCAGTTTTTGAACGAAGCGTACTAAAGAGAGTTTCAAGTTTCAGGTTTCAGGTTTCAGGTTCAAGACAAAGAGCCTCAAATCTCAAACTTGAAACTTGAAACCTGAAACTTGAAACCTTATGTCAAACGAACCGGTTCTCCGCCTAGAGGGCATCACGAAAATCTTTTCGGGCGTGACCGCGCTGGCGAACGTCTCGCTGGAGTTGGAGCGCGGCGAGGTGCACGCGCTCGTGGGCGAGAACGGCGCGGGCAAGTCCACGCTGATCAAGATCATGACCGGCGCGTACACGCGCGACGGCGGGCAGATGTTTTTGGAAGGCCGCGCGGTTGACTTCCGCACGCCGGAAGATGCGCAAGGCGAGGGCGTCGTGGCCGTCTATCAGGAAGTCAACCTGCTGACCTTTCGCACGGTCGCCGAGAACATCTATCTCGGGCGCGAGCCGCGCCGCTTCGGCCTCATCGATTGGAAGCGGATGAACGCCGACGCCGCCGCGCTCCTGAAACGGCTCGGACTCGACATCGACCCGCGCGCGCCGCTCGGCAGCCTCAACATCGCGCTCCGGCAGATGGTGGCGATTGCGCGCGGCGTCTCGTTCGATGCGAAGGTCGTCGTTTTGGACGAGCCGACGAGTTCGCTCACCGAACACGAGGTGCAGATTCTCTACGACGTGATCCGGCGACTCAAAGCCGAGGGCACGGCCGTCGTCTACATCAGCCATCGCTTCGACGAGTTGTACACGGTCTGCGACCGCGTGACGATTTTGCGCGACGGCCGCTTCGTCGCCACGCGCCCGCTCGCGGGGCTGGAAAAGATCGACCTCGTCTGTCTCATGCTCGGCAAGCAGCGCGAGGAACTGCGGCAGGGCACCACCGCTTTCAAAGGCGCGGGCGCAGCCGGCGCGGGCGAGACGCCGCTCATGAGCGCGGAGAATTTGAAGCGCGGGCGAAAATTGAACGATGTCTCGGTGGAAGTGGCGCGCGGCGAGATCGTCGGCATGGCGGGCTTGCTCGGTTCGGGTCGGACGGAGACGGCGCGCGCCATCTTCGGCGCGGACAGCGTCGAGGGCGGCGAGGTGCGGCTCGAAGGCAAGACCATCAGGCGCGGCTCGGTGAACGAGGCGATTGATTCCGGCATCGCGTTTCTCACGGAAGACCGCAAGGCCGAAGGGATCATCCCCGAACTCTCCGTGCGCGAGAATCTGACGCTCGCCGCGCTCCCCGCGCTCTCAACGCTCGGCGTCGTTTCGCGCGCCCGGCAAGCCGAGATCGTGGACAAGTTTATGAAGCGGCTCGGCATCAAGGCCGCGAACGCCGACCAGAAAATCCGCGAGTTGTCGGGCGGCAACCAGCAGAAAGTGCTGCTCGCGCGCTGGCTCTGCAAGAACCCGAAGTTCCTCATCCTCGACGAGCCGACGCGCGGCATCGACATCGGCGCGAAGGGCGAGATTCAATCGCTCGTCGGCGAACTCGCCGAGAGCGGCCTCGGCGTCTTGATGATCTCTTCGGAGTTGGAAGAGTTGGTGGAGGGCAGTTCGCGCGTCGTGGTGATGCGCGACGGGCAGCGCGTCGGCGAACTGCGCGGCGAGGAAATCTCGCAAGCCAACATCATCCGCGCCATGGCCGAAGACGCCGGCGGCGAAGCGACCGCCGCTTCCACCGCCACCACGCACGTCACCGCCACCACGCCGCCCGCCACCGCCGAGCCGCCCGCGGAAGGAGCTTGAGAGAGATGCAGAACGCCACCCCCGTCAACAACGCGGGCGCGGGGAGCGCGCGCGCCACGCGTTCGCTCCTCGCCGACTATGGCCCGACCTACGGCGCGCTCGCCGCGCTCATCCTGCTCGTCTTAGCCAACGCCCTGTTCACGCCGAATTTCGCCGACGTGAACAACTTCCGCAACATCCTGCTGCAAGTCGCGCCGACGGTGCTCGTCGCCGTCGGCATGACGCTCGTCATCGCGACGGGCGGCATCGACCTCTCGGTCGGCTCGGTGATGGCGATTGCCGCCGCGCTCGCCGCGACGAATCTCGAACGCGGACTCTTGCCCGCGGTGCTCCTCGGACTCGCCGCCGCGCTCGCCGTCGGCTTCTTCAACGGCGCGCTCATCTCCGGCTTTCGCATCCAACCGATCATCGTGACGCTCGCGCTGCTCATCACGGGGCGCGGCGTGGCGCAGGTCATCAGCCGCGGCGGGCAGATCATCTTGATCGACGACCGGAGTTTCATGTCGCTCGGCAAAGGCTTCATCGGGCCTGTGCCGATGTCGGTCGTGGTGATGCTCGTGGTGTTGGCCGTCGCCATTTTCGTGATGCGCGCCACGAGTTTCGGCCGCTACGTCGTCGCCGTCGGGGGGAACGAAGCGGCGGCGCGGCTGGCGGGCGTCAAAGTTCACCGAACGAAGATCATGGTCTACGCCTTGAGCGGCCTGCTCGCCGGACTCGCCGGTCTCATCGAAGCCGCGAAGGCCGAAGCGAGCGACGCCACGAAGGTCGGCCTCTACATCGAACTCGACGCCATCGCGGCGGTCGTCGTCGGCGGCACGCCGCTGACGGGCGGGCGCGTCACGGTCGTCGGCACGCTCATCGGCGCGCTCATCATGCAAGTCATCACGACGAGCTTCAACATGCTCGGCATCGGCTTCGCCTGGTCGCTCGTCCTGAAGGCCGCGATCATCCTCGTCGCCGTTTACATTCAACGTCCCAAAGTGGCGTGAGGAAACTCGACGGCCGGGCGTCGAGCAAGCGGTTAATCGGGGCGGTGAGAGTTGACCGGGATCGTGAGTTATGAATGATTGAGGGAGAACTGTTTGAGCAGATCAAAGAATTAATCGGCGCGCGGCAATATCGTGTCAGGCTGCACGCCGTCCGGCATATGATCGAAGAGGGATTCGGCGAACAGGATATTTTAGTAGTTCTCGGAAGCAGCAAAAGCAGAATACTTGAAGATTACCCGGATGAGTCGCGTTGCCTGATCTTCGGCCGGTTCATGCTTAACGAAAAAACGCGTTCGCCATTGCACGTCGTGTGCGATTATTCTCAAGCCGGCGTAGTTGATGTCGTCACGGCGTATGTCCCACAGAGGCCGTGGTGGGCTACTCCGACCAAAAGAGGAAAGATGCGATGAAAGAGTTGATGAAGTTGCCATGCTCCGAATGCGGCGGACGCTTGCGGCGCAAGGCGATAGAGCAGAAGTTCGAGAGAGAGGGCGTCACGGTCAAGCTGTCCGGGGTCAAGGCATGGGTGTGCGAGCGATGCGGTGAAATCTATTTCGAACCGGGCGGGGCGGAGAAAGTGGCGCAGGCAGTGCAAAGTTTATTCACACTGGCTTTCGCGGAAAAGCAACACAAAGGAAACTTAAGCGCGGAACTCTCTTGATGCGTATGCTTCGTCCGGCAAATCTCTCTGCCGCTCATTTTTAAGGCCGCGATCATCCTCGTCGCCGTTTACATTCAACGTCCCAAAGTGGCCTGACCTCATGCGTATGAAAAAACAACTTGGCGTAGCAGTGGTTGTGATCGTCTTCCTGATCGTCGCGTTCGTCGCGCCCGGCGGTCGCGCGCAGACGACGCGCGGACGGGTCGAGAGCGGCAAGCGTTACCCGCGTCTCGTCGTTCGCAACGCGACCGTGATTGACGGGAACGGGACGCCCGCCTCCGGGCCGTTCGACATCGTGGTGGAGAACAACACGATTGTCGAGGTGGTCGCGCTCGATCCCGTCACGGTCAAGAGCGGGACGGCGCGGCGTCCGCCGGGCGACGTGGAGATCGATGCGACGGGCAAATACGTGATGCCCGGTTTGATCAACGCGCACGGGCACGTGCAGGAGGAGCGCGGGGGCGTCGCGCAACCGCTCGACTACGAGTTGAAACTGTGGCTCGCGTGCGGCATCACGACCGTGCGCGACGTGGGCAGCAACACGCCGCGGACGCTCGCGCTCAAGCGTGCGAGCGCGGCGGGCGAGGTGGCCGCGCCGCGCCTGTTCGTCTACGCCGTTTATGCGGCGGGCGGCGCGCCGAAGAGTGCGGAAGCGGCGCGCCAGCGCGTGCGGGATTTGAAGGCGCAGGGCGTGGACGGCCTGAAGATGTTCGCGATGGATCGTGATCTGATGGCGGCGGCGTGGGACGAGGCGCGTAAGGCGGGTTTACGCATCGCGCACCACGCAGGCATCGCCGAGACGAACGCGTGGGACGACATCCGCTTCGGCACAACCTCCATCGAGCATTGGTACGGCATCCCCGACGCGGCGATTGAAGGCGGCGTGCAGAATTTCCCGCCCGCTTACAATTACAACAACGAGGTGGATCGGTTTCGCTACGCGGGGCGTTTGTGGCGCGAGGCGAACTGGGACAAATTGATGAAGGTGCTCGACGGCATGGTCGAGGCGCGCGTGGCCTGGGACACGACGCTCGTGATTTACGAGGCGAGCCGCGACCTGCAACGCGCGCAGACGCAACCGTGGTTCGCCGAGTACCTGCACCCGACGCTCGAAGATTACTTCCGCCCAGACCCGGCGAACCACGGTTCGTATTTCATCGGCTGGACTTCGGCCGACGAGGCTTACTGGAAAGAGAACTATCGCATCTGGATGGCCGCCCTGCGCGAGTTCGAGCGGCGCGGCGGCCTCATCGGCGTGGGCGAGGATGCGGGGTTCATCTATCAGATGTACGGCTTCGGGCTGATCAGGGAATTGGAGTTGCATCAGGAGGCCGGTTTCCACGCGCTCAAAGTCATCCAGCACGCGACGGGCAATAACGCGCGGATTCTCGGTCAGGAAGAACGCCTCGGGCGCGTGCGCGCGGGCTACGCGGCCGACCTGCTGGTGGTCAACGGCAACCCGCTCGAAAATCTGAAAGTGCTCTACCCCGTGGGCGTGGAGACGATTCAAGACGGGCGCGCCGTCCGCACGGGCGGCATCGAGTGGACGATCAAGGACGGCATCCCCTATCACGCGCCCACGCTGTTCGCCGAAGTCAAAGAGATCGTGGCGAAGGCGCGGGCGGAGCGGCGGAAGAAATAGTTGAAGGGCGAACTTTCCGGTTGATCCGGGCGGTTGATGCTCGCCGCAAAGGCGCTGTGAGCACAGAGAAAGACAATTTGAGATTTCAAATACGAGATCATCTCTCGGCGAGAGACGGAGAAACTTATGAGCCAAGCGGCGACGACGATTGACGAGGCGGGTTCGACGGGCGGGCGACTGGCGCGGGCGCGCTTCGCTTCCTTCGTGCAGCGGCAGGGCGCGCTCATCGCGCTCGTGGCGGTCTGCGTGTTTGCCGCCGTGCGCTACGAGCGTTTCCTGACGGAAGAGAATCTGGTGAACGTGCTGCGCCAGAACAGCATGCTCGGACTCGTCGCGCTGGGGATGACGTTCGTGATCCTGACGGGCGGCATCGACCTCTCGGTCGGGTCGCTGATGGCGGTGGCGGGCGTCGCGGCGGCGACGCTGGCGGGGCAGGGCGCGCTCATCGCGGTCGTCGCGGCGGTCGCGCTCGCTACCGTGCTCGGCTTCGTCAACGGCCTGGTGATCGCGAAGGCGCGCATCCAACCGTTCATCGTGACGCTGGCGATGATGATCGCGGCGCGCGGCCTCGTGCTGGCTTACACGGGGGAGAAGTCTATCGGCATCGGCAAGTCGTCCGAGACGCTCACCTCGCTGGGGCGCGATTTCGTGGGGCCTGTGCCCGTGCCCGTCGTGTTTCTCATCGTCGCCTTCGCGCTCGGCTGGCTCGTCCTCAATCACACGCGTTTCGGGCGGCACGTCTACGCCCTCGGCGACAACGACGAGGCGGCGCGCCTGATGGGTTTGAACACGGGGCGCGTGACCATCGGCGTCTACGCTTTGAGCGGCGCGCTCGCCGGTCTGGCGGGCGTGCTCGACGCGGCGCGACTCGGCGCGGGGCGACCCGTGGCGGGGCAGGGCGACGAGTTGAACGCGATTGCCGCCGTGGTGGTCGGCGGAACGCTCCTGACGGGCGGGCAGGGCAGCGTGCTGGCGACGCTCGTCGGCGTGCTTCTGCTCGGCCTCATCTTCAACGTCTTCAACTTCGAGGGCTGGATCAGCCCCTGGTGGCAGGCCGTCCTACGCGGGCTGTTCCTGCTCGTCGTCGTCATCGTCCAGAATCGCCTCAGCCGCCGCAAGTGAAGGGATGAGGGCGGAGGGATGAGGGATGAATTAAAGCATTCAAGCAAGTGAGTGCTTCTTATTCATCCCTCATCCCTCCGCCCTCATCCCTTCCCCCCTTTCCCCGGCACGCCGCATCGGTTAAAATTCAGAACGTTCTGAATTTTAACCGATGCGGCGTGCCGGGGAAAGGG